>NZ_JBEBMB010000038.1:0-2241 GCF_040081915.1 Xenorhabdus sp. SGI240 | reverse complement strand
AAAAGTATCTCCGGCATATCTTTTGTGTTTTTATGCTACTATTGCAAGTTTTTCTAATATGTTAAATTACCGTTCTCTGGCTTGATGTTCAAACCAGTATTACTTGAATAAAAAACTAGGACGGTAATATTTATGTCATACATGATATATCTAACATTAAATGGTAAGAAGCAGGGCTTAATATCAGCAGGGTGTTCAACTCTTGACTCTATAGGAAATCGGTATCAAAAAGGACACGAAGACCAAATACAAGTATTAAGTTTAGATCACTCGATGACTAGAGACCAAAACGTAAGTCATCATCCAATACAATTCATAAAACCAATAGATAAATCATCACCATTATTATCCCTGGCTATAGATTCTAATGAATCACTGAATGGGGGATTTGTTTTCTATAGAACAAGTTCAGCAGGGCAATTAGAATTTTTCTATGAATTGAAAGTTACAGAAGCGACAATTGTTGATATATCCTGTGTTTATCCAAATTCAATTAACAGCAATGATAAAATGCCATATGAAAAAATACCACTTAAATATAAGTCCATATCGTGGAATCATGTAATTGCAGGAACATCCTCTTATAGCATATGGGATGAAAGAATTTATTAAAAATATTAACTAAGCATATTTTTATGCTTAGTTAGATCTAAATGCAAAATAAGCAGTAAATAATAAAACAATAATAATACCTACCAAAGCTAACAACCCCCAATGATTTGGGAAAACAACAAACACAAAAAGAGACCAAATAAAAGCACATAAAGTCGGAATAAAAGACCATACTATATAAGAATAAACCCCCTTAAGCCATGATAGTATTTCTCTTCTTAACCACCCTTTACTAAACATCTCTTAACTCCTAAATTACATGACTTAAAGTTCAGTTATAACCAACGATGTCCATTATAGCGAAACAAACATCATCTACAGTACTTCCTTTTCCTTTTTGTATTGTTTTAATTCCTTTATTAAATAAAGGTTCAAAAATAAAATAAAACATCTCTATCTTACTAGCATAAAGAGACCAATATAAAACAGGGCATTCTCTTTTTAACTTACTCGCAGATACAGCGACCTTATCAAAGTAACCATAGAATTGAAACGCTAAAGTGATCGCCATTCCAAACTTTCTAAAACCTTCTCTAATAAATGCTTTTTGAATTACTGCCACATAAATAGCTTCTGTTATGGCGGAAACAACAGCAGTCTTTGCCAAACCTGATGTCTTAAATTTAGCTACTAAATACATCATAGTAATAGACGAACTAACTAATTTTCCATGAAGGTCATTTAAAAATGCTTGATCGTGCTCATGAGGCTCTAATAATTTCCCTACGTAAATATCAACAAATTTTTTTATAACATTATTCTCAAATATACCTCCTTTAACTACCGACCACGCAGCAAGAAACATCCTCCCATCTTCTCTATTTAATCTTTGTATACATCCTCATAACCATCAAAAAAATATGAAGTTCTCCATAAGGCTCTCTGCCCTCCTTTTCCTATGGTATGCATTGTCTCCTGCGCAACTTCCCTCACACCGTCAACTGCCCTTTCCAATCTTAAAGCAAAATCAGCTTGAGCTTCTTTTAAAATCCTTTGTGCTTCCTGTACGGCATTTTCATGCCTTTCACTATCGAATCCCATATAAAGCCTCAATCAATGATTAACTTTGTTTTTTTCAAATTTTAATACTAACTCTCTGCCATCCGAAACACGCATTTTAACCATCTCAGTTTGAGTTACTGACAATAATTTAAAGCAGAACATCATCATTACAGCCAGTTTATCCTCAGATCTCGCCGAACTATGAACCATGACATTATTTATTTTTTGCATCAAATCATCTTTCTCATCCATACAACATCTACATTTCTAATTAAAAAATTAATATATCACACTCATATAAAAAGTAACTATACCAACCAAATCCTTAAAAAAGGCAATAACTTGCATTAATTCCCTATAAAAGAAAATACAAGCGCCAAAAATTTTATTTTAGTCAATAAAAAATAACATTGATGGAAGTTTTCGTAAGATAATTACGCAAATTTATTGTTAACAAAATAATATCGGGGCTTTGCCCCGAACCAGAGTTTTGTAACACTGACTACGTGACGGCGGTGCTACAAAACACATCTGGTCCCGTATTTGACCTTAAAATTTCTAAAATTTATTCCCAACTTCGTAGTCATCCTGATTAACCAGCGTATAATACAGGTATTGAATATTAGA
>NZ_JBEBMB010000037.1:0-1197 GCF_040081915.1 Xenorhabdus sp. SGI240 | reverse complement strand
CCCTTTCAGGCTACGGGAGTTTTGATTCGCCGCTCAACGCTGATCCTTACAGGCAATGGATCATTGGTAACAGTTAAATACTTTATCGATTGGGTTGAGTGAGGTCAAATGTTTGTTTGGTGATGAAGTGTAGAGTGCCTGAGATCCTTATACCATATATGGACGCCCCAGTTGTGCAAGCACTAAGTTATACGGTTTGCGACCCTATATCCGGCGTCATAATGGAAAAATTATCCGCGCCATGATGTCATCCGCACCCTGCTTCCTTCTCACTACATCGGTATATCACTACCTTGTATAAGAACAGGCTATTACAGGGACGGTAGCCGTTTTCTCATCAGTGTTTGCAAACTCGATAATGCGTCTATTTTTGTTGCTCAATTAATTAATAGTAAAAGCTTTTTCCATATTAAAATCCACTTCATCCCGCAGAACACGCCAGATAATCCGGGTCAGTTTGTTGGCTAAAGCGATCGTGGCTTTCATAAACCCGCATCGGGCAATCAGTTTTCTCAACCCTTCTCCCAGACAGTCATCACGATTTTGGACACAGCGCATCACTGCACGAGCACCGTGGATAATTAACGTTCGGAGATGACGGTTTCCATTTTTGCTCAGGGAAGACAGCCGGTTTTTTCCACCTGAACTGTGTTGTCGGGGAACCAGGCCACACCAGGCAGAAAGTTGCCGGCCATTGGCAAATTGGGGCGCACTGACTTCACTCACGAAGGCTGCCGCAATAAGGGGACCGACTCCGGGGATTGTGAGCAGATAGTGATAACCGCTTTGCTGACGGGAAAGTGCCGCTATTTCATTATCCATTTCATGAATGCGAATGTTCAGATTCCGTAGGTCTTCCCCCAAAGTATGAAGCAAACGTCGTAGTACAGAGGACAGCTCATGGCTCTCCTCTTCTAGAATCTCAGGCAGGTACTGTTGCAGTTTCTGAATACCTGCAGGAACGATCACCCCCTCCTCAGCGAGGAAAGCCCTAATCTGGTTGGCGAGTGCGGTACGTTGTTCCACCATGAGTTGTCGGGCACTGCGCAGTGCCTTGATATCTTGCTGTTCCACCGTCTTGACCGGAACAAAATGGATACCGGGTCGGCAGGCCGTTTCGCAGATAGCCAGTGCATCATTGGCATCATTTTTTTGATGATGGCTGAACGCTTTAACATGCTGGGTCGGCACAAGCCT
>NZ_JBEBMB010000036.1:0-44836 GCF_040081915.1 Xenorhabdus sp. SGI240 | reverse complement strand
GCTACCACCGTAAGTTTTTGCCAGAACAGTATTAATTGCAGCAGTCAGGGTAGTTTTACCGTGGTCAACGTGGCCGATAGTACCAACGTTAACGTGCGGTTTTGAACGTTCAAACTTTTCTTTAGACACGACTCTATTCCTTAATACCGCTCCCCCGTCACAAAGAGGAGGGAGCTAAAAAGATAGTAAACTCGAAAACTTATCTAGATTTACGAGCTTCAATAATAGCCTGAGCGACGTTGCTAGGCGCTTCGTTGTACTTCAAGAACTCCATGGAGTAAGAAGCACGACCTTGGGTCTGAGAACGCAGGTCAGTAGCATAACCAAACATTTCAGACAATGGTACTTGAGCACGAACAATTTTGCCCGTAGCTATATCATCCATACCATCGATCATACCACGGCGACGGTTCAGGTCACCGATGACGTCACCCATGTAGTCTTCTGGTGTTTCCACTTCGACTTTCATGATTGGTTCCAGCAGAACTGGTTTCGCTTTCATGAAGCCTTCTTTAAATGCCATGGATGCAGCAATTTTAAAGGCGATTTCTGAGGAGTCAACGTCGTGGTAAGAACCATCGAACAGAGCAACTTTAACGTCAACGATTGGATAACCAGCCAGAACACCGCTCTTCAGCTGTTCCTGAACGCCTTTATCGACGCCTGGGATGTATTCTTTAGGAACAACACCACCAACGATTTCGTTCGCGAACTCGTAACCAACACCACCTGCTTCCAGAGGCTCGATACGTAGCCAAACGTGACCGTACTGACCACGACCACCGGACTGTTTAGCGTGTTTACCTTCCTGCTCAACAGAAGCACGGATGGTTTCACGGTAAGCAACCTGAGGTTTACCTACGTTCGCTTCAACGTTGAATTCACGACGCATACGGTCAACCAGTACGTCGAGGTGAAGTTCACCCATGCCTGCGATGATAGTCTGACCAGTCTCTTCATCACTGCTCACGCGGAAAGATGGGTCTTCCTGAGCCAGACGGCCTAAAGCGATACCCATTTTTTCCTGGTCAGCTTTAGTTTTTGGCTCAATAGCAACAGAGATAACTGGCTCTGGGAATTCCATGCGCTCCAGAATGATTGGCTTGCTCAGGTCACAAAGAGTATCACCTGTAGTGACATCTTTCAGACCGATAGCAGCAGCGATGTCGCCTGCACGGACTTCTTTAATTTCTTCACGTTTGTTGGCGTGCATCTGAACGATACGGCCAAAACGTTCTTTTTTGTCTTTCACTGGGTTCAGTACGGTATCACCAGAGTTAACCACACCGGAGTAAACGCGGAAGAACGTCAGGTTACCCACGAATGGGTCAGTCGCGATTTTGAACGCCAGTGCTGAAAATGGTTCGTCATCGCGGGAGTGACGTTCCGCCGGAGTATCTTTACCGTCTGGCAGCATACCTTTGATGGATTCAACATCCGTTGGAGCTGGCAGATATTCGACCACTGCATCCAGCATTGCCTGAACACCTTTGTTCTTAAATGCAGAACCACAGGTAACCAGGATAATTTCGTTAGCCAGAACACGCTTACGCAGAGCTGCCTTGATTTCTTCTTCAGTCAGCTCTTCACCGCCCAGATATTTATCCATCAGTTCATCTGATGCTTCTGCTGCGGATTCAATCAGGTTCTGATGCCATTCCTGAGCCTGCTCAAGCATGTCAGCTGGGATATCTTCATATTCGAAGGTAATACCCTGATCTTCGTCGCTCCAGTTGATTGCTTTCATTTTCAGCAAATCAACAATGCCGGTGAAAGTATCTTCTGCACCAATTGCCAATTGCAGAGGAACAGGGTTAGCAGCCAGACGAGTTTTGATCTGCTCAACAACGCGCAGGAAGTTCGCTCCCATACGGTCCATTTTGTTAACGAACGCGATACGTGGAACGTTATATTTGTTCGCCTGACGCCATACAGTTTCAGACTGTGGCTGAACACCACCAACTGCACAGTAAACCATTACTGCACCGTCAAGAACACGCATGGAACGTTCTACTTCGATAGTGAAGTCAACGTGGCCTGGGGTGTCGATGATGTTGATACGGTGTGGCTCAAACTGTTTAGCCATACCAGACCAGAATGCGGTAGTCGCAGCAGACGTGATGGTAATACCACGTTCTTGCTCCTGTTCCATCCAGTCCATAGTAGCAGCGCCATCATGAACTTCACCGATCTTATGGCTTACACCAGTGTAGAACAGAATACGTTCGGTGGTAGTGGTTTTACCCGCGTCAATGTGCGCACTGATACCGATATTACGGTAACGAGTTATAGGGGTTTTACGAGCCATTTTTTCCTCTCTCGTGGGCGTTCAATTTAGAGAACGGGTAGCTGGACAGCCACCCGGAACATATTCACTGCCGATGGAATACCCAATAAAGGATTTTACCAACGGTAGTGTGCGAACGCCTTGTTAGCTTCTGCCATACGGTGAACGTCTTCACGTTTCTTCACAGCAGCGCCTTTATTTTCAGCCGCATCAGATAATTCATTTGCCAGGCGCAGAGCCATGGACTTATCACCGCGTTTACGAGCAGCTTCAACGATCCAACGCATTGCCAGAGCATTACGACGAACCGGACGAACTTCAACTGGAACCTGATAAGTAGAACCACCAACACGGCGGGACTTAACTTCTACAGTCGGGCGCACGTTATCCAGTGCCAGCTCGAATGCTTCCAGATGATCTTTACCGGAACGCTGAGCCAGGGTCTCAAGCGCACCATATACAATAGCTTCTGCGACAGACTTCTTACCGTCTATCATCAGGATATTTACAAATTTGGCCAGCAGTTCAGATCCGAACTTTGGATCTGGCAGAATTTTACGTTGACCAATTACACGACGACGTGGCATGGAAATACTCCGTTTCGAATTTCAGGGTTGTCCAAAACTCTACGAGTTTATTTTGACATTAATGTGAAAAATGTTTGGCCTTACTTAACGGAGAACCATTAAGCCTTTGGCTTCTTCACACCGTACTTAGAACGACCTTGTTTACGGTCTTTAACACCGGCACAGTCCAGAGCGCCGCGAACGGTGTGGTAACGTACACCTGGCAAGTCTTTAACACGACCGCCACGGATCAGGATAACGGAGTGTTCCTGCAGGTTGTGGCCTTCACCACCGATGTAGGAAGAAACTTCGTAACCGTTAGTCAAACGCACACGACATACTTTACGCAGTGCGGAGTTTGGTTTTTTAGGGGTGGTAGTATATACACGAGTACATACGCCACGTTTTTGCGGGCAAGCTTCCAGAGCAGGAACGTTGCTTTTCACAACTTTCGAGCTACGAGATTTGCGAACCAGCTGATTAATAGTTGCCATTATTAAAAAAGCTCCTGGTTTTTTGCTTCGTAAACACGGATTTTACCCTCTCTCTGCCATTATGACAAAACAAGAGGACGCGGAATTTTATTGCTGACTTGACGAGGTGTCAAGAAATATACAGTTTTTCTATATCGGCAAAATATTATCGGTAAAGTACTGCCAGTAAAGCGTTGGGCTGGTAAAGTTGCTGAAAAGTGCCATTCAGATCTACCCATCACCTCTACCATGCAAAATTTTGCTGATGTTTTACTGTTAAGCTAACAAAGCCATTGTAATCAATTACCATTACACGGTCTGAAATCTGTTCAATCAGCCCCCGTGCATCAAGATCTTCTTTTAAAACATAAATGCCTGCCCTCGTACGGAGCAACTCCGCCAAATAACGGTTATCATTAATGCCCAATAACACACCATTGTGCATCAATAAAACATCATCGGTATCAGATACAAGGCCAAGCATTGCATTGAAGTCACTATGGTAAGGTGAGCGACTGACAGTATATAACATGTTACCCGCCTGAAATAGATTAAAATTTCAACACAAAATCATAACCCGCCAACAATTCTCGGATTGCGGCGGCAGAAAGAAATTCAGCTTCCAGCACAAAATTGTTTGCTGGGCTGCCTCCCCGAATCACTAAATCATCCAGACAGACGTAACATTTATCAATGTCATAGAGCGGCAAGACCTTAAAGGTTGAGATATAGTCACGGGCCAGGATTTTATCCGGCTGCTGATTGGCCAATAATTGAAATACACCATCAGAAATAAAAAATACACCGATCTGCTCAGTCAATGCCGACGTCGCAAGCAGTGCATCCAGCCCTTCCCGGCCGGCAGAAGAGCCGTGAGGAGCTTCAGTAAAAATAAAGGCAATTTTTTTCATCGATACCCACGAAGATTCCCAAACCTAACCAGCGCTAAAATTGTATGACACGATCACATAACATCATGGCTTCTGCCAACGATCCCAATCCACTGAACTCAAATCCTTCAGCTAAATTAGCGGCGGGCAGATTCAATTCACGGGCTTGCTGTTCATCCACGACACCACGGCGCAATGCCGCAGCAACACAGATAAACAGATCGAATTGATGCTGGATTGCCAATGCCTGCCAGGCCCTGACCAAATCAAACTCATCATTGGCAGGGGCAACCCATTGATTGCCGTTTTGGACACCTTCGCGATAAAAAAACACGCTATGCAGTTTATGGCCAGAGGTGATCAATGCCTGAGCAAATTGGTAAGCGCTGCTGGCTTGTTGAGTACCGTAAGCTGGCCCAGTGACCAGCAAACAATAAGACAGTGACGACATTACTTCTCCGAACCCGCATATTCACCATTTTTGAACTGGCGAATATAGAGATATACCGTATGTTTGGAGATATTCAAACGATCAGCCACCTGATTAATCGCATCTTTAATATCAAAAATACCTTTCTCATAAAGGTTCAGCACAACCTGTCTGTTTTTCGCATTATTGGAAACATTGCGATCAGCATTCACTTCTTCAATTGTGAATTCCAGAGTTTGTGCTACCAGATCATCCACGGAAGAAGCAAAATTGACGTTTGAAGCAACTTCATGGGTTTTTTCCGGGATAAAGGTCTGAATAATTTCAGAGAAAGGCACATCAAGATTCATATTGATGCACAAAAGCCCAATGACTCGACGCTGGCGATTGCGGATAGCAATCGTGACAGATTTCATCAACGAGCCACTTTTAGCCCGTGTGAAATACGCCCTGGAAACGCTACTGTCTTCATCCGTAATATCATGCAGCATTCGCAACGCCAGATCGGTAATCGGAGAACCAATTTTACGCCCTGTATGCTCGCCATTAGCTATTCTGACGGCTGAACATTTAAGATCTTCCAGTGAATGAAGAACTATTTCACAATGCCCACCAATCAACATAGCCAGGCCATCCACAGCAGCTTCGTAAGATTTTAAAATTTCGTGATCAGTTTCACTAAATGGTTGGTTTTCCAGTAAATCAATATCACTGTTTTCACCAGAGATATTATCACCAGTTAATAGCGGGGTAGACATGTAATACACCATCCTTCAAATTCTGACTTTGCCTCACCAAAAACATCGGGGCAAGATTTATTATAAAATCACATTACTGCAACTCAGCATCTACTTCGGTAAACGCCTATTGTTACAAGAAAGTTAAATAGCCTTATGAGATAAGCGCTAAAAACAAACAGTTAAAAATGTTTGCTCTATATTATTCTATTCGGACTATTCAGAATAGTGACGTTAAAACCACATCGAACTGCCGTCAAGCTCTTGCTGAGTATAGCGCGGGGTTCAATCACAGCTTTATGCCGAATCCATCTGAAATACGAAAAGCAATATCCCATTTAATACCGTGGGAAATAATAAGCAAATAAATTTATTATTTTTTATCCATGCTTATTACTCATCAAATAGAGGTAAATATCAGCAGCAAATCGAAAGGTAGAAAAAATGTGTGATAAAGCAGGAGCCTTAAGCCCCTGCTAATATCTTTTTATTTTGCCTTGGCCGCAGGCTTAATATCCAGTAATTCAACATTGAAAACTAAAGTGGAGTTAGCTGGAATTTTAGGTAAATTAACCTGATCATAAGCCAGCTTAGGTGGAATAACTAATGTGATTTTTCCACCTTTCTTCACATGCTGTATACCTTCACTCCAACCTGGAATAACGCTATCCAAACGGATTGTCAGCGGCTCTTTACGGTCATAAGAGCTGTCAAAACCCTGACCATCAATCAAAGAACCATTGTAGTTAACAACGACAGTATCAGTCTCTTTAGGTGCGTTACCCGTACCTGCTTTTTCAATTTTGTAAAGAAGCCCGGTTTTGGTTTCCACTACGCCCGCTTGTTTAGCAAACTCTTTGCGATATTGGGCACCTTTTTCACCATTTTCACTGGCTTCTTTTTCTGCCTTAGCCAGTGCTGCACTTTTCACTTTAGATTCAAAGGCTATCAGGGTTTCCTGTATTTCTTTATCCGTCAGTTTGGCTTTATTATTTAATGCATCTTCAACACCAGCCAGCAACTTTTCTTTTTCTATATTGATACCGAGCGCTTTCTGTTCTTGCAATGAGTTGGCCATATAGCCTCCCAGAGAAGCACCCAGAGCATAAGAATTTTGCTGTTCTGCTGTTTTAAAAGCACTATTTAGTTTGACTTCGTCTTTGGTTTCGGTGTTAGCAGCCAAAACCTGGGGTACGCTAAATGCCACCGCTAGCGTTGTTGCCAGCAGAGTTGTTTTAAACAGTGATTTCATCCTATTCTCCAATAAGTTTGGGTGGGGTTGCCATCAGCATAGGGCATAACATTTACTATAACCGCCTAAGAAAACCAATGACAATATTTGCTATACCTTGCCATAAAAATCGTTGAGACAACATTAAAGCAAAGAGGTTTCGTGAAATTCTATTTCACTGGATATATGAGCATTATAGTGGCATCTTGACCGAATCATCGGTCCGTCATTTAAATTAATTGATTCAGAGGCAGGAGGAAAGATAATGGAATTATCTGAATTTGAGCGAAGATTTGAACAACTAGAAACCAAGCTGGCTTACCAAGAAGCCACCATTGAAGCATTGAATCAGGAAGTGATAAAGCAACAGCTCGAAACAGACAGATTGAAAGAACAACTAAAATTAATCGCTGAACGTCTGAAAACTCACCAGGCATCCATCATTGCACCGCTTTCTGAAGAAACACCGCCCCCCCATTACTGATATTCATCAGGGAAGCGACCCGCCAAGGAAGGCTAGACGCAAAATAAAGAAAGAGAAGCTTAAAACCCGCTTCTCTTTTTCTGCTTACTGATATTTCAGGTGACTAACGATTTTCAGTTAGCCCCGATTAATCTCAATGGCAGCTACCGCCGCAGCATCCGTGATCACCGTGATCGTGATCATGGTGATCATCACAGCCACCCTGACCATGTACATGGCCATGAGCCAATTCTTCTTCGGTCGCCTCACGGATCGCAACAATTTCAACATTGAATTTCAGATTCTGGCCAGCCAACATGTGGTTTGCATCAACAACCACTTCATCACCTTCTATCGCAGTGATTTCTACTGGAATAGGTCCCTGATCGGTGTCAGCCAGGAAACGCATACCAACCTGGAGATCATCAACGCCAACAAACACATCTTTTGGTGCACGCTGAACCAGGTTGTCATCATACTGACCGTATGCATCTTCTGCTTCTACGCTAACATCAAAATGTTCACCCACCTCACGGCCTTCCACTGCTTTCTCTAATCCGCTGATCAGAGAACCACGGCCATGCAGATAGTCTAACGGTGCACTCACCGAGGACTCATCAACTAAAACACCATCTTCTGTTCTTACTTGATAAGCCAGGCTGACCACCAAGTCTTTTGCTACTTTCATGACAACTCCTACATACCCGAGGGAAAAAATCCGTGAGGGAAAATTTTTACTGCTCAAAAAAATGCTGCCAATTGTAACGGAATTCTACGTTACTGTACCTAGGCAATGGCAAAATTTATCCACAATTCATTGTACATGTATTAAGTTACTGTGGTGTAAAGATCCCAATGACCTGTTCCTGGTCTCTGATATGAGATGTGACAGCGTCCTCCGTCTGCCTCTGTATATGGCCACAACGGACACACTCAACAACATCAACCTTATTTTCCTGCCACATTGCCAGCGTATCCTGTGATTGGCATTTTGGGCAAACTGCTCCTGCAATAAAACGCTTACGACTAATTGACATAATTCCCCCTAAGACGTGTCAGAACATCTATTTTCCGCTACCATGCACACCAGGTACTTAAAACTCAATACATATACCCAATAGATTTCAAATTGCGGCCCATCGATCACTATACGTATCAACGATCACTATGCATATCGATATACGATTGGTATGAGGAACGCAGTCAACAAAGCGGCAACTTGAAAGATGAAGGATATATAAATCTAACTATTAATTAACTTAACACATTATATATAGACGACATCTATGATTGTTTTCTCTTCACTGCAAATCCGTCGTGGCATTCGCATCCTGCTGGATAACGCCAACGCAACGATCAATCCTGGACAAAAAGTCGGATTAGTTGGCAAAAATGGCTGCGGTAAATCTACCCTGCTGGCATTACTGAAAGATGAACTTCAAGCTGAAAATGGCTCTGTCACCTTCCCCAACAACTGGGCACTGGCTTGGGTTAATCAGGAAACGCCAGCCCTGGAAACATCAGCGCTGGAATATGTCATCGATGGTGACCGTGAATTCCGGCAACTGGAGCAAAAACTCAAAATAGCCAATGAACAAAATGACGGTCACGCCATCGCCCACCTTCATGGTTTGCTTGATACTATTCAGGCATGGACAATCCGCGCCCGAGCCGCTAGCCTGCTGCACGGATTAGGTTTTTCCCAGGTTCAGCTAGAACAACCGGTACGTTCATTCTCTGGGGGCTGGCGTATGCGCCTCAACCTGGCACAAGCGCTGATCTGCCGCTCTGATTTGCTATTACTCGATGAACCGACCAACCATCTTGATCTGGATGCCGTTATCTGGCTGGAAAAATGGTTGAAGAGTTATACCGGCACCTTGATCCTAATTTCCCACGATCGCGATTTTCTCGATCCAATCATCGATAAAATTCTGCACATTGAACAGCAAGATCTATACGAATATACCGGTAACTACTCTTCCTTCGAACGGCAACGCGCGGCCAAACTTGCCCAGCAACAGGCGTTATACCAAAGCCAACAGGAAAAAGTGGCCCATTTGCAGAGTTATATTGACCGCTTCCGCGCCAAAGCCTCTAAAGCAAAACAGGCACAAAGTCGCATCAAAATGCTGGAACGCATGGAGCTTATCGCGCCCGCTCATGTCGATAACCCTTTCCATTTCAGTTTCCGCCAGCCGGAAAACCTGCCAAATCCACTCTTAAATATGGATAAAGTTAGTGCTGGCTATGGCGAAAAAACGGTATTGAACTCGATCAAATTAAATCTGGTGCCAGGTTCACGAATCGGCCTGCTAGGTCGCAATGGTGCGGGTAAATCCACGTTGATCAAGTTGCTGGCAGGAGAGCTTGCACCTCAGCAAGGAGAAATTGCCTTATCGAAAGGCATTAAACTGGGTTACTTCACACAGCACCAATTGGAATACCTACGGGCAGATGAATCTCCATTACAACATTTAGCCCGAATCGCTCCCAGAGAGACAGAGCAACAGCTTCGAGATTATCTGGGAGGATTTGGCTTCAAAGGCGATCAAGTGACCGACCCAAGCGGACGTTTTTCCGGTGGTGAAAAAGCGCGTTTGGTACTGGCTCTGATTGTCTGGCAACGTCCAAACCTCCTTCTGCTTGACGAACCGACCAACCACCTTGATCTCGACATGAGACAAGCATTGACTGAAGCACTGATTGATTTCGAAGGTGCTCTGGTCGTCGTATCGCATGACAGGCACTTACTGCGTTCTACAACAGACGAACTTTATCTGGTACATGATGGCAAAGTAGAACTTTTTAAAGGTGATTTAGACGATTATCAGCAATGGCTCACTGAACTGCAACGCCAGCAAATGCGGGATAGCCAGGAAAAAGAAAAATCAGAGAGCGAATCTTCAACAAATAGCACTCAAAATTACAGTGCTCAAGAGCGTAAAGATCAAAAACGGCGTGAAGCTGAATTCCGTAACCAAACGCAGCCATTGCGTAAACAGCTTACAACCCTTGAAAAACAGATGGAAAAACTGGGTACGGCATTGACAGAATTAGAAGAGAAGCTGTCAGACAATACGCTTTACGACCATGATCGTAAAACTGAACTGACTGAATGCCTGCATCAGCAGACGCAAACAAAATCCAAACTGGAAGATACTGAAATGGAATGGTTGGATATTCAGGAACAGCTCGAACAAATGACAACAGAATTTGATGCGAGTCAAGGAGTCAGTTAATTTTTCAGGTATAAACCTGTAAGTATATAATCGGGTATTGTCATTCAACACCCGATTATTCCCTATTTACAAAGAAAAAATATAAAATTGCTTGCAAACAGCCAGAATATTCGTCGTAAAAAATAATAATTCATCAATTATGCAGGAGATCATTTATAATTGAAAAATGTTTCAGATTTTCATTTTTTGCTCATTGACTGAGAAACCTTTTAAAAATCACACCTCAAGCTTGATTATCATGAGAGACAAAATGACAATATTCCGTATAAAACAAGGAATAATGACTGACTCATACATTAGCAACTAAGGCAGAAAAGTTTTCAGCATCTTCAATCAAAGGCTCATCTATGTATTTTGCCCATACCACCCCAAGATCAATTTTTTTATCCGTTTCAACAATTTCTAAAAAATTCATATAATACTCAGGGATAGAACTAATAATCCGTTTAGGCACACAGGTATAGGCATTATTTTTTGTAATCATCTCTACTATCAACATGATATCATTTGTTTTTAATAGCAAATGCATATTGTCACCAGTATAAATAGGAAAAACATTGAGGCAATCCGTTAACTCAACCTCCTCTTTTTTTTCTGGTGAATTTTTCGGAGTAACTCCGTTGCCAAACTTACGTAAGGCTATTCTGCATTTAGATACCAGATGACTTCCTTTCTTAAAGATATAGATCAACCTTTCCGTAAACACCTTTTTTGGCTCTAACGGAGCGCTAATAGATGATAGCGGCATCACTGCAACATGTAACATCCTTGCATTCAATAAATTTATCTGCTGCTCAACTGACAGTCCAGTCACCAATGACAGCACAACGCTCCCTTTTTTTTCCACGAACTGTCGCTCTATTTGAGAATAATTGTGGATAGGAAAACAAGAGCCGACGTATAAGTGCCTGACCATATCCTCTTTTGAATCGACATGAACCTGACTTTTGAAGCGTTCATAGTGAGATAAAAACTTCCGGGTATTTTCCAACGTCTTCTGCCCAAAATCTGTCAACCTTGTTCCATTTGGTCCCCTTATAAATAGTGATGCACCAAGAATATTTTCCAACCCGTGAATTCTCTTCGTCAAGGCTGGCTGAGAAAGATAAAGCCTCTCAGAAGCCTTATGATAATTAAGCGTTTCAGCCAAAACGATAAAAGCTTCAAGATTGCGTATATCCATGTTCTTTAGCCCAATGATTGTTGAATAACTACAAAACATTACAGATTCATGGTGATAGCATTTTAACTTAGTGTTTTGCCAAAGGTTTTATCAGGTAAAATGGTCAAAATGTTAACTAATAAAATGTTAGTTAATAAGAGGGCAATTCGCAAAATATTTATTATAATTATGTTTTAATTTCATTAAAAAATAATTTCAACAGTAACTAATTATTCTGGCAATGTGGATATCCTCCTTGTTAGTCATATTATTTATCACTCCATTTCATTTTTTAAACTACAGCGTCATTAATATTTATTAAGGTTAAAAACAATCGAGATATAGCCTATAAACAGATCCACAATGGATACTTTTCTTTATTGATAATCTGCCAAATCAAATGCTAGAGATCATTGAAAGTTAAAATATCATATTGTGAAACTATTGTGTGAATAATTTAATTGAAGAACATAAAGAAAAGCATATACACCTAGCTTACCCGTATAATGTAACAAACAGCAGATAATTTACATCCATTATATTATTAATCGCTCATCCATATTTTACTTTTATGGTCATTTTAATATTTACTCTTATTACGTGTTAATAAGAAAATGTGACATTAAAAAATAGCAATACGGCAATGACAGGCTTGATAGTGATAATGCATACTTATTCTTAACGATTTTTTAATCTTTTTTTATATCGGAATACTCTGTATTGAATTTTCATTTTATGGATAAAACGTGTTTATTTTTAGTCATCTAAGAAACCACCTTCAAACATCGTATCGACAATTTTTCCAATATATACTCGATAAACTTCAAGTTGCAATCCGCAAGACGACGCGAGGCCTTATATTTCCCCGCTGCGCGGGGGAATATAACACGTACCTTGAAGTTGGATTGATATAAAATAAAAAGCGGGAAATCGTGTTTTTAATCTATTTTGGTGTATATTTTCTATTAAACGCTCAGTAAGCTAATCTGACGTACATAATTCACTTCTTAATTTCAATAAAATATGACAGATAAATGATGAAAATCGACTTGAGCAATATGATAACAGAGAGTTGTAACCCCGCCAGTACCCACATTGATCAACTCTCAACTCTCGATATGCTCCGTGTTATCAACGATGAAGATAAAAAAGTGGCTATTGCCGTTGAAAAAACACTGCCTCAAATTGCCCGTGTCGTTGATAAAGTTGCCGAAGCATTTCGTCAGGGTGGGCGCTTAATCTATAGTGGAGCCGGCACATCTGGGCGCTTAGGTATCCTAGATGCCAGCGAATGTCCACCCACTTATGGTACAAAACCAGAACAGGTAATCGGCTTAATTGCCGGAGGGCATCAAGCCATTTTGCAAGCTGTCGAAAATGCGGAAGATAATCGGCAATTAGGTACAAAAGATCTTCAGGCATTACACGTTAATCAAAGAGATGTTCTGGTAGGGATCGCAGCCAGTGGCCGAACCCCCTATGTATTAGGTGCCATGGAATATGCCAAATCAGTTGGTGCTACTGTCGCCTGTATCAGCTGCAATCCAAACAGCTCAATGGTGCAATTAGCTGATATTGCCATCACGCCCGTCGTAGGGCCAGAAGTGATAACGGGTTCATCCCGCATGAAGGCAGGCACGGCACAAAAATTGATACTGAATATGATCACGACAGGTGCCATGATCCGTATTGGCAAGGTATATGGTAATTTGATGGTTGACGTAGAAGCCACCAATGCCAAATTAATCGAACGCCAGAAAAATATTGTCATGGCCGCCACGGAGTGCAGTAGAGAAATGGCAGAACATGCCTTAAACGCCTGTGGTGGTCATTGCAAGACCGCAATCGTCATGATTTTATCGGGTGTCAGCGCCGAACAAGCCAAAGCGTTACTGGCAGAACACCAAGGGCTTATCCGGCCAGCTATCTCAATAGACCGATAATCATTAAAATACTCAACGCCATTGACGGAATGGACTTCACTAACGCTATTTTTCAGGTGCAAAAATATTGACTTAACCAAACCAGATTAACGGCACACAAGCAGCAGTCAGAACACCCATTGCGACATTGAAGGTAAACCACGCGCGACGGCTTCTCAGTAACTGACCAATCAGTGAGCCGAGAACCAGCCAGATTGCACCAGCAAGAGTATTGACGATTAACATCACGATGCTGATAACAAAAATGGAATAGTTATACAGCTCTCCAGCCAGACTGTAACTACTGATTGCGCCCAATCCCATCAACCAGGTTTTTGGATTTAAGAACTGCAATAACCAACCCTGATAAATTTTGATAGGTTCTCCTGCCGACGTTGTGGTGTCCAGCCGCTTATAATGCGAAGTAGCTGTCTTCCAGGCTAGCCAGAATAAATACAGGCATCCGAGTATTTTCAGGCCCGTATGTAACGCAGGATAAATCAGCAGTAACGCAGCAACACCAAACGCAGACAGCAGCAAAATTGTCTGCATCCCCAAAATAATGCCCAGACAAAGCGGGATAGAACGGCGAATTCCAAAATTAGCTCCCGATGATGTCAGTAACAAATTATTTGGACCCGGTGTGACAGCGGAAATAAACATAAATATACTAAGCGAGAATATCAGGCTTAAAGTCATGGGTAGATTCCCCTCCCACCCAGGTGGTTGACATTTCTTTTCAAGAAAATAACAGTATGTTATTTCACATACAAGATAACTAATCATGAAATCAATTCATTATGAATCCCGGCCTACAACTCCATTGACACTGACTAAGTTTACCCAATGATGAATTACCGTATTTTCAGGAGCAATCACAATGATTATCCCGTGGCAACAATTGGAAGCCGATACACTCCACAACTTAATTGAAAGCTTTGTCTTGCGGGAAGGTACTGATTACGGCGAACAGGAAAAAACGCTCGAACAAAAAGTGCAAGATGTCAAACGTCAACTTGAGCGAGGTGAAGTTCTGCTGGTATGGTCTGAACTACATGGAACCGTTAATATCTTGTCTAAAGCGATGTTCCGCCCGTAAAGCTCGGTTTGTTTTATTCATTCTAATTGACTGATTCGCCAATTTTATTGATTAAGGAGTCTGTTCATGTCTGCCAAACACCCCATTATCGCAATCACTGGTTCCAGTGGCGCAGGAACAACCACGACCAGTGTCGCTTTTCGCAAGATTTTCCAACAATTTGACGTAACAGCCGCACTGATAGAAGGGGATAGTTTCCATCGTTATACTCGTCCTGAAATGGATGCCGAGATACGGAAAGCAAGAGAACAAGGCAGACATATCAGCTACTTTGGGCCAAAAGCTAACGATTTCGGTACGTTGGAAAAGACATTCCTTGAGTACGGAGAAACGGGCAATGGCCGCTGCCGAAAATATCTCCATACCTATGATGAAGCCGTCCCCTATAACCAATTACCAGGTACTTTCACACCGTGGGAACCTCTGCCATCAAATACAGACGTCCTATTTTATGAAGGACTGCACGGTGGTGTTGTCACGCCACAACACAATGTCGCCAGTCATGTTGATCTGTTGATTGGCGTTGTGCCTATCGTCAACTTAGAATGGATACAAAAACTCATCCGTGATACCGGTGAGCGTGGGCATTCCAGAGAAGCTGTCATGGATTCCGTTGTCCGCTCAATGGATGACTATATCCGCTACATCACTCCTCAGTTTTCACGTACCCACATCAATTTCCAACGTGTCCCTACCGTTGATACCTCTAACCCCTTCTCTGCCAAAGCGATTCCCTCGCTGGACGAAAGTTTTATCGTGATCCGCTTCCGTGGTCTCACTCAAATTGATTTTCCTTATTTACTCGCTATACTTCAGGGTTCATTTATTTCCAGCCTAAATACTATTGTCGTTCCGGGTGGAAAAATGGGACTGGCAATGGAATTAATTATGGCACCGCTTGTTAAACAATTACTGGAAGGCAAAAAAATCTCGTAATTTAATCCCCATTTAATTTTTAATAAGGCAGGTAACAAAAAATAATGTTACCTGTTTTATTAAAATAAATAGGCCATTTTTTGTGACATAATTTTTTCCCTTTTATAAATGTAAAATCAATAAAACCAACTCTTCTACCTGATTTCTGGTAATCTGGCAGTCAGTTTAATAGGCTGAAGCGATACAGGAGAAGACAGAAACGCTTTCCTGTGTTACAAACAAGGTTACAAGTAGGGACTGGCAAGGTATATGGGTTAAGATCAATATGCCCAAATTTTGACATCTTTATAATCAATATAAAATTCCCCGCTTGTCAGCTTTTCAGCAGGTTAATATGTTAACCTATTGACTTTATAAAGCCAGCCTGAAGAGGAACGACAGTTTCTCACATCATAAAGGCAGAAATAACAACAGAGGATAAAGCGAATGGTTCTCGGCAAGCCACAAACAGACCCAACTCTTGAATGGTTTTTGTCACACTGCCATATTCACAAATATCCATCCAAGAGCACGCTTATTCATCAAGGCGAGAAAGCAGAAACGCTTTACTATATTGTTAAAGGTTCAGTTGCTGTTCTAATAAAAGATGAAGAAGGTAAGGAGATGATTCTCTCTTATTTAAATCAGGGAGATTTCATTGGTGAACTTGGATTGTTTGAAGAGGGGCAAGAACGTACTGCATGGGTGCGAGCCAAAAGTGCCTGTGAAGTGGCTGAAATTTCCTATAAGAAATTTCGCCAGTTAATTCAGGTCAATCCTGATATTCTGATGCGTTTATCTGCCCAGATGGCAAGTCGCCTACAAACCACTTCCGAAAAAGTAGGTAACTTGGCCTTTCTGGACGTTACAGGCCGTATCGCCCAGACGTTGCTCAATTTGGCCAAACAGCCTGATGCAATGACTCACCCTGATGGTATGCAAATCAAAATCACACGTCAGGAAATTGGGCAGATTGTGGGTTGCTCCCGCGAAACGGTTGGCCGTATCCTGAAAATGCTGGAAGATCAAAACCTGATCTCTGCACATGGCAAAACCATCGTCGTTTACGGGACACGTTAATTCCCGATAAACCAGAAACTCAGCCAGTGCAATCCGTTACTTCGCACTGGCTTCTTTTTTACTTTTATTTGTTTAACCAGCGGAATATCGCCATTTCCAGCCGCATCATGCCGTCTGTAATTTCGTCCTCAGGAATGATCAATGATGGTGTAAAGCGCAAGATGCTGTCTCCTGCACTTAATAACATCAATCCCGATTCCGCCGCTTGCTGTATTATCTCTCTGGCCTTGCCCTGATATTCAGCTTTCAATACGGCGCCAATAAGCAAGCCTTTTCCACGAACTTCATGGAAAATACCATATTTTTGGTTCAGTTTTTCCAGAGCATGAATGAGCCTATCGTGCCGTTTTTCCACGCCCATCATCACTTCTGGCGTATTGATGATATCCAATACGACACAACCGATACTACACGCTAGCGGGTTTCCACCATAAGTCGTTCCATGCGCACCCGTTTCCATTGCTGCCGCTATTGTATCTGTCGTTAACATTGCACTGATGGGAAAACCGCCCCCCAGCGCTTTTGCTGTCGTCAGGATATCCGGCTGTACGCCATAATGCTGGTAAGCATATAATTTACCCGTGCGCCCTATTCCACTCTGGACTTCATCAAAGACCAACAAGACCTGATGTTTATCACACAATTCCCGCACTCCATGCAGAAACTTCATCGTCGCAGGAGTCACTCCCCCTTCTCCTTGAATTGGCTCCAAAACAACAGCGCAAGTGTGATCATTGATTTCTGCCCTGACGGCATCCAAATCGTTAAAAGGTACGTGAACAATATCAGCAGGTTTAGGTCCGAACCCATCGGCATATTTCGGCTGCCCTCCTACCGAAACAGTGAAAAAGGTGCGTCCATGAAATGCCTGATGGAAAGCAATAATTTTAGTTTTATTCGGATGATGACGAGTAATCGCATAACGACGTGCCAATTTAAATGCCGCTTCATTAGCTTCCGCTCCCGAATTAGCGAAAAAGACTTTCTGGGCAAAGGTCGCATCAATCAATTTCTGTGCTAAAGCTAAGGCTGGCTCATTGGTAAAAATATTGCTGACATGCCACAATTTTTCACCTTGCTGCTTCAGGACGTTCACCAAAGCCGGATGACAGTGCCCCAAAGCCAGAACCGCGATCCCTCCGGCAAAATCAATATATTCTTTACCCTGTTGATCCCATACTCGACTTCCTTGCCCTCTGACAGGAATAAAATTCGCCGGTGCATAAATGGGCAACATCACGTGATCATAGGTATTTCGTTTTGTTGCCTTATTTTCTGACATTTCCCCCACCTTATTTTTATCTTTACCATTTAAAAATGAAATAATAATCATAAAATATGAATAAAAAATCACTTAAGAGCAAATAAAAAAACACTGAATGAGGGAATATGGAGGTAACTGACTAATATTTGAGGAAATTATTCAACAATTCATGTCCCTGCTCACTCAGAATGCTTTCTGGATGAAATTGCACGCCTTCCAATGGCAAAGTACGATGACGTATTCCCATGATTTCATCTACGTCGCCATTGCGCTGACTCCAGGCCGTCACTTCAAATGAAGCAGGAAGCGTTTCTGCGGCAACGACCAGAGAGTGATAACGCGTGACCGTCAATGGACGATCTAATCCTTTAAATACCCCTTGCTGGCTATGATGGATCAGACTGGTTTTTCCATGCATCACTTCACGAGCTTTAACAACGCTCGCCCCAAAAGCCTGACCTATTGCCTGATGTCCCAGGCACACACCGAGGATGGGCAATTTCCCTGCAAAATGTGAAATCGCTTCCAACGAGATCCCTGCTTCATTTGGTGTGCAAGGCCCCGGAGAAATGACTAAATGAGTGGGAGCCAAATCTTCGATATCTTCAAGCTGAATCTCATCATTACGCTTAACTAAAACCTCTGTCCCTAACTCACAAAAATATTGATATAAATTGAATGTAAAAGAATCGTAGTTATCTATTATTAGTAACATAGGAGTATATCCTACTGATTATTATAGTCTTATAAGTTACCCTACCCCATAGGGGTATTATGCATTCTGTATAACAGTAAAATCAGGTAAAGCAGTATTAACAGCAATGGGGGGCTAATCATACCACAGAAGCACTTTTAAAATAGTGGTACGGAGACCGCATTACCATAATGCAGCATGATGTAACAACGTAGAAATGGCGGAGAGAAGGGGAATGCAAACGGTACTCAAACAACCAGTAATGATTATCCGAATACCGTATTATGTCGGTCTTCGGGCTGTTAAGGTTCAACCTTGGCAGACAAGATCACAATAGGTTTTGCCGGTACATTTTGGTAAGGACCAACGTTTTCTGTTTTGACCTGAGAAATTTTATCAACCACATCCATGCCCTTAACCACTTTACCAAAGACTGCATAACCGAAGTCACGCTGCCCGTGGTCAAGGAAAGCATTATCAGTCACATTAATAAAAAACTGGCTGGTTGCGCTATCCTTATCTGCGGTACGTGCCATAGCAATAGTACCCCGCAGATTCCTCAGGCCGTTATCTGCTTCATTTTTAATTGGCTCCCGGGTAGCTTTTTGCTTCATATCCTTTGTAAAGCCGCCGCCCTGGATCATAAAGCCCGGGATAACACGATGAAAGATGGTGTTGTTATAAAATCCCTCATTGACATACTCAACGAAATTCTTGGTAGTCATTGGAGCCTTATTGCTATCTAACTCAAGTTCGATTTCTCCAGCCGATGTGACCAGCTTCACGTGAGTTTCAGCGGCTAATGCTGGGACAGCTATCGCACTGATAGCACATGCAGCCATAAGCGACACAAAAATACGTTTAAACATTAATGGTTCCTTTATTTTTGAAATCAACAATAAAACTCATAACAACAAAACGCCTTAAGTGTAATTCCCTATAGCGTGAAGTTCCAAAGATTTACCTACATTTACGAGTATCTTAGATGAATAGAGGGAAAATCTACCGATAACTTTTATATTCGCATAGTTCAGCAAAGTCTATTTTGTGAATAACCCCATATTGATATGCTTTCCATGCTAAAACATAGAAATTGAAGATTGATATACACTCGACAGCATGATCAGAGTAATTCAAAATCTGTAAGCTCAGTTTCTTACACTGTGCCTTCGGATATTTTTTCCAGAATAGTCACCAACATGATCTATACCAATCCAACTTTAAGATGCGTGTTATATTTCCCCGCGCAGCGGGGAAATATAAGGCCTCACGTCGTCTTGCGGATTGCAACTTGAAGTTTATCGAGTATATAAGGAAAGTTTGAATCCCGAAAAAGTGTTGATTTGGCGAATTGTTCACAAAAAGAACCTATTACGGATTCCTCAAGTTACTCCTGTCCACAAGCAACTCCCCTCGGTATAATCATCGCGCTATTTTTGTGTATTCCTCAGGGAGATAACCATTTTGACCATCAAGAACTACAACTATCATATGACTCACTTTATTACGAGTGCACCTGACATTCGCCACCTGCCTCAAGATGTGGGTATTGAGGTCGCGTTTGCCGGTAGGTCAAATGCGGGTAAATCCAGCGCCCTGAATGCACTGACCCGCCAAAAGAGCCTTGCGCGTACCAGTAAAACCCCTGGCCGTACCCAATTAATTAACTTGTTCGAAGTAGAAGAAGGAGTCCGTCTGGTAGACTTGCCGGGCTATGGCTACGCCGAAGTACCAGAAGAGATGAAACGTAAGTGGCAGAAAGCGTTGGGGGAATACCTCCAGAAGCGTGAATACCTTCAGGGATTGGTGGTTTTGATGGATATCCGCCATCCACTGAAAGATCTGGATAGGCAAATGATCGAATGGGCGGTCGTGATGCAAGTCCCTGTCATGGTATTGCTGACTAAAGCTGATAAACTGGCATCCGGTGCCCGTAAAAGCCAACTGGCAAAAGTTCGTCAGGAATTAGCCTCTCTGGAAGGTGATATTCAGATCGAATACTTCTCCGCCCTGAAAAAAATCGGCATTGATAAACTAGAGCAAAAACTTAACCAGTGGTTCAATCAGCCAGCCATTGAGATGGAATAACATCCGCCTCTGCCCCATAAAAAAACGCCCCAGTCAAAAGAAATGACTGGGGCAGCTAATATTCAGCTAAATCCGATTACGTGAAGTAAAAGGTCTGAAAGATAGAACATCTTACCTCTGTACCCTACGCCGATAACTTTAACCTATTCTTTTAATCAAAAAAAGACTTTTTTGTAATTAATTTTCACTAATTACCTCGATTCAGCTGTTAACATTTAAGCAAATCAGGTTATTATGGCGTCATTAATGTAGTTTAATTACATATTTATGAGATCTAGATCTAATCTACAACCTAACTGAAATTCTTGTCACATGCCTTTTCGCGGCATAATTGAGATAATTCCAGTTCATTAAACAAGCAGTATTTTCATAAAAATCATTCAATAAAAAAAGAACCGCATTTCTACGGCTCTTTTTCTGCTTCTTAAGATAAAAAGGTATATCAGTGTGCCTGCTCCCAATTATCACCAATCCCAACATCCACATTTAACGGCACATCAAGCTGCATACTTTGTTCCATCAGCTCTCTGATTTTCTGCCCTGCGGTCTCCAGCTCTGATTCATGCACTTCAAATACCAGTTCATCGTGAACCTGCATGATCATGCGCACATTTGGCTGCTCACTGATAATCCAGTTATCTACCGCAATCATTGCCAATTTGATGATATCTGCTGCCGTCCCCTGCATAGGTGCATTGATGGCTTCACGCTCTGACGCCTTACGACGCATGGCATTACGCGATTTGATATCCGGCAGGTACAACCGGCGACCTTCCAGCGTTTCGACAAATCCCTGCTCAGCCGCCTGCGTCCGTGTACGTTCCATATAAGCCAGCACTCCCGGATAACGCTCAAAATAGAGATCCATATAGCGCTGCGCTTCACCACGCGGAATACCTAACTGGCGGGATAGGCCAAACGCACTCATGCCATAAATCAGGCCGAAGTTAATCGCCTTAGCACTGCGACGCTGTTCACTGGTCACTTGTTCCAATGGTACGCCAAACACTTCCGCAGCCGTTGCGCGGTGGATATCTTTGCCTTGGGCAAATGCCTCCAACAAGCCTTTGTCCTGTGACAAGTGCGCCATAATGCGCAATTCAATCTGCGAATAGTCCGCCGCCATAATGCGGTAACCTTCCGGTGCCACAAATGCCTGACGGATGCGGCGCCCTTCATCATTACGAACAGGGATGTTTTGTAAGTTTGGATCACGGGAAGAGAGGCGTCCCGTCGCAGTTACCGCCTGATGATAAGACGTATGAACGCGATTTGTCAGTGGGTGCACCATCAGAGGCAATTTATCCGTGTAAGTGGTTTTCAGTTTTGCCAGGCCACGATGTTCCAGAATCACTCTTGGCAATTTATGACTCTCTGCCAACTCTTCCAGTACTTCTTCATTCGTTGATGGTGCGCCATTTGGCGTCTTTTTCAATACAGGCAAGTTCATTTTTTCAAATAAGATGACTTGTAACTGTTTTGGTGACGCCAGATTGAATTCTTCCCCTGCCAACTCATAAGCAGACTTTTCCAGTTCATCCAGACGTGCAGTGATTTCCCTTGAATGTTCTGCCAACGTTTGGGCGTTGATCAGCACCCCTGTTCTTTCCATACGGGACAAAACCGGCACCAGAGGTATTTCGATCTTCTGGAAAACTTTTTGCAGCGTTGGCGCATTCTCTAACTGAGGATACATGACCTGATGTAGCCTAAGAGTCACATCCGCATCTTCCGCCGCATATTTTGCGGCTTCCTCCAATGGAATTTGATTGAAGGTGAGTTGCTTTTTGCCCTTGCCCGCAATTTCTTCAAATGTGGTGGTTTTATAGCCCAGATGACGATCAGCCAGGCTATCCATGTCATGCCGCCCCGCTACGCTGTTCAAAACATACGATTCCAGCATGGTATCGAAAACAATGCCATTTAAAGCAATGGCATAACGCGCTAAAACACCACGATCAAATTTCAGGTTTTGACCAATTTTAGGCAGATTGGCATCCTCCAGCAGCGGTTTTAATGCTGCGAGAACTTCGTGCAGCTCCAATTGCTGTGGCGCATCCAGATAATCGTGTCCCAATGGCAGATAAGCGGCTTCAACGTCTGATTTCCCCACGGCAATGGCAAAGGACATTCCCACCAGATTAGCTGTCAGGGTATCAAGACTGTCGGTTTCCGTATCAAAAGAGAATGCCGGAACTTGTTTCAGCTTTTCAATCCACTCATCAAAGGATTGACGCTCAAGGATGGTTTGGTAATTTTCCGGTGAAATTTTAACAGCGGCGGGTGCAGCAGCCACTGATTCTGACTTAGTGCCGGCTGCAACAGGTTTCTGTCCATTACCTGCCAACCAACTACCATTCTGTACGTCACTGATCCAACGTTTAAATTCATAATGACTGAACAGAGACAGTAACTCATCCGCATCCGGTGGGATAACAGAAAGATCTAAACAGGTCCTATCCAACTCAACGTCGGTTTTGATTGTTGCCAATTGGTAGGAAAGATAAGCCATCTCTTTATGCTGTTCCATTTTACCAGCCAGTGTTTTGGCTCCACGGAAACCAAGTGTGGCAATGTCATCAAGCCGGGCATAGATCTCATCCAATCCGCCAATCCCCTGCAATAGCCCCAGCGCGGTTTTCTCACCTACACCCGGCACCCCCGGAATATTATCGGAAGAATCCCCCATTAGGGCGAGAAAATCGATAATCAGCTCAGGAGGAATACCATATTTTCCCTCAACCTCTTCCGGTCCCAAAATAGTGTTGGTCATGGTGTTAATCAGCGTGATATTTGGCGTCACCAATTGCGCCATATCTTTATCACCTGTGCTAATCAGCACCGAACGGCCCTCTTTTTCAGCCTGCAAGGCCAACGTACCGATAACATCGTCAGCTTCAACGCCTGGCACAACCAGAATAGGCAGTCCCATTGCATTAACCATTTTGTGCAACGGTTCAATCTGCAAACGCAAGTCATCCGGCATTGGGGGTCGATGGGATTTATATTCAGCAAATAGCTCATCACGGAACGTTTTGCCTTTGGCATCAAACACAACCGCCACATGGCTGGGTTTATACTGCATAATCAAACTTCGCAACATATTCAGCACACCATACATGGCACCCGTCGGTTCTCCCGAACTGTTTGTCAGTGGTGGAAACGCATGATATGCACGATAAAGGTATGAAGAACCATCAACCAAAATCAGGGGATTGTCTGCTATCTGTGCCATAAAATTTTCTTCGTCGTTCTGTGGGATGAATAAAGAATAGAATGCCATACTGTGTCGTTATAGACGAATTTTGCGGGAATTTTCTCGTACTAACTTGCATTTTATGACAAATATTCTGATCAGTGCTCTGTGGATAACTTTGTGCACAAAAAAATGGCATATAAAACAGATTTATGTATATCACCGCAAAGAGAGGATAACAGGAGGTAAAAATCAATGAATTACGCGAAATATTAAATAAATATTACAACCGCTTTAAAATCACTGACTTGTGGATATTACCGGAGTTTATGTTATGAAAGGTGTTTTTTGGCAAGTATTGTGCCAACTCTCTCATGGCTGGCACAATACCTGTATTATTTTATATTAATACTCGCGTTTTTGTTTCGTTACGCTACCTTCTTGCAACTTATTTTTTGTTTACCAGATAGTTCACGACCTCAGAAAATTTCTGTGAGTAGTCCAAAGCTGAACGAGTGTCAATTCCGCCATTGTTGATCAGGTACTTACCATTAACAAACATCGCTGGAACACCACGTAAGTTGAAATCTTTGGCTGCCTGACGCTCTTTAGCAGCTACCGACTGCACGATAAAGCTGTTCAGGGCTGCATCATACTCTTCACCAGATATACCCGCTTTGATGAAGGCATTGCGGATATCGTCCTTGCTAGTGATGGTTTGGCTTTTCTGAATGCCATCAAACAAAATAGGAGTGACTTTATCTTCAATCTTCATGACAATGGCGACTGCCCAGGCATCGGTCAATGCTTTGCCCAACGGTCCCAGAAAATCCACATGATAACGTTCATGAGTCACACCTGCTGGTAAGTTTTTCTCAACCGTAGCAGGAACGTGATACGTATTTTCAAACTGATAGCAATGAGGACAATAAAAAGAAAAAAACTCCACCACCTGAGGCTGATTTGCAACCGGATCTTTTAACTCGGTATACTGTTTGCCTTCAGAAAAACCGGAAGCAGCAGCATTAAATGCCATAAATGCTCCCACCAGCGCTAGCCAAAATTTCTTCATAATGGTCTCCAAAAAAATTAATACATCGGATTAAGCTGTAAAGGCGGTTCCTGTAACAGCCTGACTTGTTCAGAAAAAAGACTCACTTGCTTATGCCAAAAATCACTATCAGCCATCCACGGAAACGCTTTTGGAAAAGCCGGATCTTGCCAGCGACGAGCAACCCAGGCTAAATAATAGACCATTCGCATCGCACGCAGAGGCTCTATTAATGCCAATGTCTTGGGATCAAATGCCATAAACTGACCATATGACTCAAGCAAGATATCCAACTGGATCACCCTTTCTTGTCGTGAGCCACTCAGCAACATCCACAAATCCTGAATAGCGGGACCATTGCGGGCATCATCAAGATCCACAAACCATGCTCCATCACGCCACAAGATATTACCAGCATGGCAATCACCATGCAGCCGCAATACTTGCCAGTTATCATGCCATTGGCTTGCGACTGCCTGATTCAATTCATCGAGTGCAACCAGAAAATTCTGTTTATGCCGGGCGGAAATGAGTTTACATTCAGCGAGATGTTGATACGGCTGATATAAATATTCATTCAGATTAAGGGTAGGACGAGCAGAAAATGGCTTTTTTGCCCCGATTTGATGCACTCTTCCCAGCAATCGCCCAACGTCTTCCAATTGGTCAAAACTATCTGACTCGTACTGACGCCCCCCCACACTGGGAAAAATGGCAAAAAAGAAACCGCCGTAATTCAGCACTGTCTGCCCGTCAAACATTAACGGGGCTGCCACGGGCAAATCAGCCTGCTGCAATTCATGGGCAAAATCGTGTTCTTCCTGAATTTGCTGCTGGCTCCAGCGCAGGGGGCGATAAAATTTCACAACATAGCGTTTGCGGTTCTCATCCATGAACTGATACACCCGATTTTCATAGCTGTTCAGTTCAGTCAGACCAGAATCAAGATACAGGCCAGATTGCCCCAATGCATCCATGATTAAATCTGGCGTAATATTTTGGAAATTAAAAGCTTTCGGTTCTGTCACAACACAGTTCTCTCTTTATCAATCTTCAATAATGCCCCGGGCACGCAACAATGCCGTCTTAAAATCTGCTTCATAATCTTTTTTCAACCCAGGGATTTCTGCATGGCTATCCGTACCGCGCATTTTCAGGTGATAAATCAAAATATCATCCGTTAATTCAGACAACTGCCCTGTGAATCCCGCTTCATCAGCCAGTTTTTGCAAAAGCGCCAGCAAATTTAAATTCGGCTCATTCTTCCATACTGGATGTAAAAGTTCGATAACTTCATTGAGGCGGTGATACTTCATTTTTAGTTCCTTATAAATCACGATACAAATTAGCAGGGTTAATGACTTTGAGAAAGCATTGGTCTGTCAATCAGCGTAAAGTTATACTGCCACCTCAAGCAGCATGGTGGGATATTGATTCACAATTGAAAGACAAAGGGTATACCAAACATTAAATATTTCATTGCCCAATATCAGGTGATTTTACATGACGCATCCAAAAATCAGTGGCGCAATTCTGGCTGGAGGATTATCCACCCGCATGGGAGGAAACGACAAAGGATTGCTGCAATTTAACAATGCACCACTCTACCAACACATTGCCACAAGATTGCAGCCGCAGGTTCATGAACTGTTGGTTAATGCCAATCGCAATCTGGCGGTTTATTATCAGAGTGGCTATCCCGTCATACCGGATATCATTGCCGATTTTTCCGGGCCATTGGCAGGTATGCTGGCGGTTTTAAAAAGCGCCATCCACGAGTGGGTGGTATTTGTTCCTTGCGATGTCCCCAATTTCCCGGAAAACCTGGTCGCAACACTGTGGCACTACAAACAAAACGCCTTGGCTGCTTATGCTCATGACTGCGAATGCGCACATCCTACTCTGGTATTAATGCACCGCAGACTAATCCCCCGCCTGGAAAACTATCTGGCTTTGGGAGACAGAAAACTGATGTTCTTTATGCAGATGATTAAGGCAAAAGCGGTTTATTTTCCCAATCCCAATGCGTTCACCAACTTAAATACACCTGAAGAATACCATCATTGGGAACGCCTTTAGGAGATGGCATGAACCACAGCACCAACAACACAACACTGCCTATTCTGGGTATCACCGCTTATAGTGGAACCGGAAAAACGACACTATTGAAGCACGTTATTCCACTGTTACGCCAGCAACACATCCGCGTTGGGCTGATTAAGCATACTCACCACAATATGGATGTCGATAAGCCCGGCAAGGACAGCTACGAGCTACGCAAAGCGGGGGCTGCACAAACATTGGTTGCCAGCCAGCAACGCTGGGCTTTGATGACTGAAACCCCAGAGTTGCCGAAACTGGATCTTGACTACCTTGCCCGTCAATTTGATGTCAATTTGTCGGATCTGATTTTGGTTGAAGGATTCAAACATGAACCCATCCCCAAAATCGCACTTTATCGAGATGGCTTAAACTCTACCGTTGATGAGCTTCTCGATCCGCATGTCATAGCAATTGCCAGCGATATTACGCTGGCAACACCACTTCCACAGTTTGATATTAATCGGCCGGAACAAGTGGCAGCGTTTATTGCCGAGTGGTTACATAATAAAAAAGAAGTAATACCTGATTATTAATGACATGAACGGCCTGATGTAACCTAAGCATAAAATGGCTCTTTGAAACCGAACCCTTTTTTAGGCGCATCAGGCGCGGGCATCCCTGCCCATATTGATGCCAGATAGATTTACGCAAGCCCAACATTATCTCTGGAGAGAAATGTAAATTTCTATTGATTGGCTATTATTAATAAATGTTGCGGAAAATGAAAAATTAGACAATAACCAATAATTAATATTAATCCTCATGAGGTACTTATATATGTCTTCATATATCAGAAAAATAAATTTATTTTTTGCATTATTTATGATTATCTCAATGAGTAATGCTTCAGAAGTGCATAACATAAATCCAGCGAAACCGGATACACATTTAGAACAAATGCATAAAACTATCGAAGCTGGTACATCACATAGCATTGCTGGTCATATCCAAACATTGGGGAATGTTTTATCATCACCTTCAAACCTTGCTGAACAAGCAAAATCCTATGCGTTGGGTAAATTTAATAATACTGTATCTTCCGAAGCTCAAAAATGGTTATCTCAGTTTGGGGCGGTGAGAGTTAACTTTGGATTAGACAGGAAATGGAAGCTGAAGAATAGTTCACTCGATATTTTACTGCCACTTTATGATAACAAAGCAGATTGGTTGCTTTTTTCCCAGTTAGGTTATCGTAATAAAAACAGTAGAAATACGGTTAATCTAGGTTTAGGTGGCCGCTATTTTAATAACAACTGGATGTATGGCTTAAATACTTTTTATGACCATGAACTGACCGTAGGAAATCAAAGATTAGGACTAGGTGGGGAATTTTGGGGGGATTATATTAAATTTTCAGCTAATGCTTATTATCGCTTAAGTAATTGGCAAGAATCTCGAAAATTTCAGGATTATTATGAACGTCCAGCCACGGGTTATGATATTAATGGCGAATTTTTCTTGTCGGTTTATCCTAATTTAGGAGCAAAACTGACCTATGAGCAATATTTTGGTGATAACGTGACGTTATTCAACCGTGATACGAAACAAAAAAATCCACGCCAAGCGAAATTAGACCTAACGTATACTCCGATCCCGCTGGTTACTATTGGCGTAGGTTATCGGCAAGGCGAAGAAGGACACACTGATACCCAGTTTCAGGCAAACTTAAATTATAAATTCGGAATTCCTCTGAATACTCAATTATCACCGGCTAATGTCGCATTGATGCGAACATTAGCAGGCAGCCGTTACGATTTTGTCGGAAGAAATAATGATATTGTTATGGCTCATCAAAAAAGAGAAAAAGACGAACTGTTCACGTTAGGACCAATTATTGGATATGGCCAGCAAGAAATACCCATTAATGCCCCTATCCACTCTTATACAAATATCAAACATATTAGCTGGGTTGTACCAGATAAAGCATTTAAAGATAATCACGGGAAACTCTCTTCCGATTCAGGTAGGAGTATTGTTATTACGCTTCCCAGTTATCAGGAAACGCATAAAATAGATTACAAATTGGATATATTGATCACTGATAATCAGGGAAAAACACAACCTATTCAGACCACTATAAAAGTTTTGCCTTTTTTGATCGATGGAGAAGTGAATATTACAGGTAATGAAAAAAATGGCTATACGTTTAGTGACCCCATTATTACTTATCAGGGGTCGCCCGATGGAGAATTTGTCAAGAATGCCAGAATTAACAAAGTGACCTGGACAACGGAGCCTGCTTTAGGTGATGAATCTGGCTTAAGCTTCAAATGGAATGATAAACCTGCCCAAACGAGTGAAAAAGGAGAATTGACAAATAAGGAGGGGAAATTAACGCCCAATATTTTAATCAGCAAAAAGCCACATAACGAAGTTAAAGTTTACATACAACTAGATGGTGCTCCACGGCAGGAAATAGGTACCGTGAAATTTAGCACGGTTAAATACCATGTTAAAAACCTCGCTATTGATAAGAAAAGTCCGCTGACCGCCAATGGTGAAGAGAGTTATACCTATACGGCCTATATCATAGATCAGGATGGAAATCCGGTAGCCGAGGGGCGGACCATTTCCAACGTCCAGTGGAATAAGGACAATAACAACCCGGGACTGAAATTCACGTTCAAGAATGGGGAGGATAAAACCGGCAAGGGCGGCACACTCACGGCAACCCTGAGCAGTACAGCCGATGTCGATAATGTGGTGGTTTCGCTGGCAGTGGAAGATAAGAAGTCCCCCCTTCCGGCAACCGCGGTGTCTTTTGTTGTTGATCCTAAACAATACCGTGTTAAAAACCTCGCTATTGATAAGAAAAGTCCGCTGACCGCCAATGGTGAAGAGAGTTATACCTATACGGCCTATATCATAGATCAGGATGGAAATCCGGTAGCCGAGGGGCGGACCATTTCCAACGTCCAATGGAATAAGGACAATAACAACCCGGGACTGAAATTCACGTTCAAGAATGGGGAGGATAAAACTGGCAAGGGCGGCACACTCACGGCAACCCTGAGCAGTACAGCCGATGTCGATAATGTGGTGGTTTCGCTGGCAGTGGAAGATAAGAAGTCCCCCCTTCCGGCAACCGCGGTGTCTTTTGTTGTTGATCCTAAACAATACCGTGTTAAAAACCTCGCTATTGATAAGAAAAGTCCGCTGACCGCCAATGGTGAAGAGAGTTATACCTATACGGCCTATATCATAGATCAGGATGGAAATCCGGTAGCCGAGGGGCGGATCATTTCCAACGTCCAGTGGAATAAGGACAATAATCACCCGGGGTTGAAATTCACGTTCAAGAATGGGGAGGATAAAACCGGCAAGGGCGGCACACTCACGGCAACCCTGAGCAGTACAGCATATGTCGATAATGTGGTGGTTTCGCTGGCGGTGGAAGAACAGACATCCCCTATTTTAGCTAAACCGGTTAAATTCATACTGGATGAAAAAGATTTAGAGATAAATATCAGCATATCTTCGACAGGACCATTAATGGCTAATAATTCTGATACATATATTTATACAGCTACAATTACTGATAAAAAAACAAATAGTAACGTATCAAATTATACGTTTGATTCAGTAGAATGGACTTTACCAGACAATATAACAGGTATGACTGTATCTAAAGATTCAGACGTTACTGATGCACAAGGGAATTTAGTTGCAAGGGTAAAAAGTCATGTAGGTATTGATGATTTTAGCGTGAAATTGACCCTCAATAAAAAAATAAGCAAAACTAGCGATAAAAGAACTTTTAATCCTATCCCCAAAAAAGCAGAGATATTTCTATATAATAACCAGAACTCCTCGGTTAATAGTGATAATAAAAACATAATCTTTTCTAATGCACACGCGCCTGTTAATGCCTTTTATTCTTTAAGTGGGGCATTAAGAAACTCAAATGGGGAGAAAATTACCAAATCAAACAATCAATCAGTTATTTTTACTTCAACCAATCCAGATATAACTTCTATTGATGCAGACACGGGCGAAATATCCTTTAATAAGCCAGGTAACGCAACATTGTCTGCTACAATAACAAACAAAAGCAATAGTATAAAAGAATTATATGTTTATATGACAAAAGTTAAAAGATATTTCTCACAAGATCCAAGTAGTTACGATGATATACAATGGAATAATGGAAAAAAATGTGAAACTAATGGCCTTGTTACACCAAACTTTAAAGCAGACATTTTTAATGACAATAGTAATAATAATGAAAATGTCCCCCCTGTGTTAGCGGTAGAATTTCCAGATATTAGTTTATGGAATTTGCTACCAACGGGTAGTAGCACTAATAGTTCTACATCTAGTGGTACTATATTCTTTTTTGTTAAGGATGATAGTAATGACTATCTAATCTATAACTCGTGGGATCATAGTACACCATCAGCTAGTTTAGGAGGAGGAGGATACCTACTTTGTGTAGTTAAGTAATGTTGATAGTTTGTTGCACTAATGCAATATATCATTAGTGCAACAAAAGCTAAATATATCTATCTTTAATACGTAGAATCTGTTATTAATTTATATTAACCTGATCTTCTTGGTCATAAGTAAAACGAACATCTTCACTCTTATCCCTAGGAAATGTTATTCTTATGACAGGTAGCAGTATACCGGTAGATTGATAAAAATCTTTTTGATCATGCTGCGCATCTTGTAATCCATCATTTTGATAAAAAAAAGCTTCTATCGGTAATTTTTCAGGAATATCTTGATCCCAAACAGCCAAAAGTAATTCATTGTTTAATGGCAAATCAATCAGTGAGCTAACTTTAATAGCCTGCATAAAGATATCTGCACTGCCATCACCAGTTACATCAAAACCACATTGAGCATTACGATCAGAATGATTGACATTTATGTAATTATTAACCCATTGTTCTGCTGTAGTAATATTCTGTTGTTGACAAGACCCTCTATTGGGATACCCTGAATAAGAACCACATCCTTTATCATTTCTAGCATCAGTACCTCCATCGATAGGAAAATAACAGAGAGTTTCAGGATTAATTTTAGGGTTATCTACATTATCAAAAACTTCAAGATAGGGAGAAAAAATATAACCATTATGATGATCAATTTCTAATTCACTAATTTTGACGTCAGATCTTAGGTAAGAAAATGAAACACTTCCCTTTCTTTGAGAAGTTGGGCTAGGATTCCATGAATGATATTTATCTGACGCAACAGTTCCTCTTATTAATATTCCCGAACATAAAAATACCGGAAGCCCGTCATCCCCACAAGATATTTGATTATCAAAATACCTTTGAGTTATTTTTTTCGCAACATCGTACCCAGTATCGGCGTTAGCATTAGCGACAGGCATAATAAATGCCATATACAGAAATAATTGAATAACCAATTTTATTCTTACCATAATATTCACCTATGTTTTTTAAATTATGATGAAATTTGTCAATATTTTAAAAGACATTGGCGCACAGGAATATAGATAATGAGAGCAATAATTATGTCTATCAATCTCAATATATTTCCTTTGTTATGCACCAACATCTTATTTAAAATATGATGATTTATTAAAAGTATGATAATTATTATAGAACTTGCCTTAATACCTCAGAAAAATCATACTCTACGCCCGGATGCATGCTTCCTACCGCATAATCAACCAGCACAATTTGTCCCCTATTTTCTTCTACCCAATCAGCTGAAAGCCGTGCACCCATTTGTTGTACATCATCAACGGGTTTATAAGAAGTTTGTATCATTGTTTTTCCAACAGCACGTATTTCTACTGATTGATCTGGTGTCATATTAGGATATTCAATGATTACGTGAACAGTTCCATCACCTCGATAGAAAAGTCTGGGTGGCGGTAAATTAAGTTTTTGCCCTTCAATATCCAGAGATAAAGTCCCTGAATATACAGCGGCATTTTGGCTTAATCCGTCAACTTTAAACCGGATTTTTGCTGCACTACCAATACTATTAATAAACTCCATCCGGGGAATATAAAATGTCAGCGGCATAATTTCATCTATTTCTTGTGATGGTGTTGAGTAAGGTGGTATATTATTACGACCTTGCCATAAAACTTGCACAGTTTGCCCTGAAGCCATGCCGGTATAGACTGGTACAGTTATCTTTAAATTATCTAACCGATAATAATCGCTTTTTGTTAGCAGTGTCCCATGATTACCTGTAGCTTCTGGAACAGTTGGAAAGTAATCAGGCAAACTGGATAATGCTGTCTCAATATTTACCGTTGCTATTTTAGATTGTACTGAATTACCCGATAGTTTTGTTACAGTATAATATCCTGTATACTCTCCATTTGTTGAAAAATCATCTATGGAAAATACAACCTCAAAAAAATCAGAGGGAATAATACTCATATTAGAAGAGAAAGGAAATGAAGTTATAGTATTACCTTTGTTGTCTGTCAAGTAACCCACAATTTTGTCGCCAGATTTTTCATCACCATAACCTGGAATTAGCATTGTTATGTATCTAGCCCCTTCAGCTTTTTGAGCATCTATATCAATCACACCTCCTAACGCTTGTGGGTAGGACGGTGGATTTAATTTATATTCATATGTCATATTTAGTATGTAAATGCATCCCATTGATATGAATTTATTCACAATTTTCAGCATTTACCCTTTTAAAATTATTGAAAGTATTTTATTAGCCGTCTATACTCATTAAAAACAAGTGACGGCTTGGTTTATAATGGAAAAAGAATAATATTTTATATTTAAATATTAATTAATTCCTCCCCCAGGCAGAGTCGTGTCTATATACCCTTGCCAATTATGACTGTATTTAATATTATTCCCATCCACTTTATAATATAAAATATAAATAACAGCTTCCCCGCCGGATATACTTGAATCAACATCTCCTGTTACAGTAATCGGGATAGATATATGTCCTTTCGATGTTGTAGCAGGAGCAGTTGCTTGAGGTAATTGAAGTTTATTCTTATAGGATATAGGACCTCTATTTGAGGATTTAATAAATACCTGAATCTCAACATTATCTCCAGGATTTACTTTCTGGTTATCTGCTGAGTCAGCTTCAATTTCCACATAAAGGGTATCTCCCCCATTAAATCTATATTGATTAATTGTCGTGAAATTAATCCCATCTCCTGGGTTTAAAATAGAATCCGGATTAATTCCATAGCTTGAATATATTTTAGGAAGATCAAAAACTCTATTTTTATCGGAGTCTGGTGGACCATACTGATAACCATCATACTTAAAAAGAATACCATCTGAATATCTAATATTTGAGTTTTCTCTTGCAATAATATAACTAAATGCACTTTCCTTTGATATGGGTAACATTGAGAATGGCAACTGATAAGAATAATCATCTAATTTTGACAAATCCGAAATTTCAACATAGTTTCCTACTACATTACCATTAACAAGATACAAAATATAATCTGTTTTTCTTATGCCATCATAAGAAGGGATTTTTATATTAAAATCCTCTTCATTATTTAATGGTTTTAAGGTATCACCATATAGTTCTGCTATATCAGGAGCTGTTAGATGTTCTTCAAATTCAGCACCTACTAAATCTAAAATAAATAAAGGATTTTTAGATTTTCGTTCAATAGATAAACCTTCTATTGAACTATAGAAAGCTAATACAGCTGGATGATTTTTTTGAGGAAACACATAAAATTTCAAATTACCCTGAGAATCTGTGGTTAGGGTAATCTGTTGATGTTTTTCAAAATTATTAGTATTAGGCTGTAATGGATGACCATCAGCATCCATTACAGCAACTTTTGATAAACTATCTAGACTATTTGCTGATATATTAATACTTAAATTTGGAATTACTATTCCTGAACTGTCTTTCACAGTTGTTGTTATTGTTACCCTATTAAGATTTGTCTGAACTGGCTTGTTTTCACCAGAGGGTGTTTCGATATAAAATTTATCTGTTGTTAGTGATAAAGTATCTGAATTTATATCTGAGACTTTCCAACTGAAAGGCTGAGATTTATAACCTGTATTTGATGTGCTTATAGTAAAAGTTTGTGGAGCCTTGAAAAATTGTGTATCTTTACTAACTTGAATAAGAAACTCAGCAGTAGCAGATTTATGCTCAATTTTAACTTCAACTGTACTTTTGTCAATAACTGTTATCCAATTACCGGTTGGAGTAAGCGTCACAGTATCTGTACTTACAAAATCTTTCGCTCCTTCTGATAAATTAATTGTTAATTTCAAATTTTGACCAGCAATTAATGTTGCATTTTTAGATAAGTCTGTTCCCTTATCTGTTACTACTGTTATTTTTTGATTGTTAGATGTCATTTTTTAATTTTCCTTTCTATTAACTTGGCTTAGGTTTTCATTTTTTGAAATGCAACTATCAACAACGAATTTAATAATAGAATAGGCATTTACTTTAGCAGAGCGTTATTTTCCACAATTAGTTTTATTTTTTCTCAACAATCATATTGATTGATTTTTATTGTATGTTACAATTTTAATCAGTAATTACCTTACCCCTAATTTTTTAAATTTAAAATCCTGTCTGTTTATTTCTTGACAGTATCTTATATTCAAATCATAAATTCAATGCATACATTAAAAATATAATTTTATGTTAAAATAATTATTTTATAGTATACGTACTCGCTTTTTATTGTATATTTATTATTAATTTGGTTTTTTGTATTATTTTTTACTGAAAAATAATGTGCAGAGGTTCAGGTTAAATAGGCGAGAGCATAGTTACACTAAAACGGAAGGCGCGACACTGACAAAACGGGTATCATCAAGCAAGGTGGGAAAATCGTTGTGGTGATACTTCCAGAGGCATTCCAAACAGAATGTTCCTTATCCAGAGTTCAGATACCCTCTGTTATCATTAATTATCCGATAAACAGAGGGTTAAACCCGTCCTACTTTCCAGTTAATGACAGACGACAATATTTCCTGTCACTCGATCTGATATCCTCTTTTGCCTTATTTTCCTTCCGGCATCAAACCAATAAACGTGGTTTTTTTACGGGGTTCAGTCATCAATACTTCTAGCCTTTCCACACAACGCAGGTAATGAGGCGTTTTCTTATGCGCTGCAACTGCCGCTTCGTCAGCATAGGCTTCATAGATATAGAAGCGAGTCGGGATATTCTCATCACGCAATACATCGAACCGTAAATTACCCGGCTCTTTAACCGAACCAAAGTGATTATCCCGAAATACTTCGATAAATTCGTCTATCTTGTCGGCCTTAACATTAATTTCCACTAATGTGACGTGCATATTATTTCCCCCTGGCTTTTTCACTCAGGAAAAGCTCATAAGCCTGAGCAGGTTTCTCATGATGATGCACCACGGCCTGCACCGCTTTCAGCATCGCAACAGGGGCTTCCGACTGGAAGATATTGCGTCCCATATCCACACCAGACGCCCCCTGATCAATCGCCTGATAGCACATATTCAACGCCTCCGGTTCCGGCAATTTTTTACCACCCGCAATCACAATCGGCACTGGACAACCCGCCACAATCCGCTCAAAACCGCTTTCGACATAATAGGTTTTGATGATGTTCGCCCCCATTTCAGCTGCAATGCGAGTCGCCAGCGAGAAGTAACGTTGGTCACGCGCCATATCTTTACCGACGCCCGTCACCGCCATTGTTGGCATGCCATAACGTGTTCCCTGATCCACCAGCTTGATAATGTTCTTGATAGATTGGTGTTCGTGTTCTGAACCGATATAGACCTGTGCTGCAACCGCACAGACGTTGAGGCGCAGTGCATCTTCCATCGCCACCGCAACAGCTTCATTGGAGAGTTCAGTCAGAATCGAGTTAGCCCCAGACGCACGCAGAACGACAGGTTTATTGGTTGCAGGCGGAACCTGACTGCGCAGGATACCGCGGGTACACATCAACACATCGGTATATTCAAACAGCGGGGCGATATTGATATCAATACGCTCCAGGCCTGTCGTTGGTCCCTGAAAATAACCGTGGTCAAATGCCAGCATCACCGTTTTATTGGTGGTGGGATTGAAAATCCGTGACAAACGGGACTGCATACCCCAATCCAGCGCACCACAGCCTTTCAGTTCAAACAGCGTGTTCTGTTGCGGTGTATTAATGCCAAAATCTTTACCCTCTTTGATATCATCTAAATCTGCCATTTCTCCCTCCAGAAAGGTGTCAGGGGCTGTATACCCGCCCCATGAATTAGAAACCGTACTGATTGATATTGTCTTTGGTGAAAATTACCCGCTCCAGCATAACAACAATGCCATTGCCTTTCGTTATAGCCAAATCGGGTAGTGGCAATTTCCCAATCCATAACGTTACTGACGTCAGTTATCCAACGACCCGATGCAAACCCCCTCCAAATACCAACACCACCAACTTAGCTCTAACACAACCAAACATGAACATTTATTTATTAAAAATATTTTTGTTCAAAACTCTAATTCATAATTATAGATTTTTGCAGTATTCCGATCACATTCTGTGAAAAAGTTAAAATTATGTTAAAGTTCATTCAGATCGCTATGAAAATTGATCGACGAATAGTACTCATCCACTCCCTGTGACATATCGAACAAAGGTAACGACAGACGAGGATAGCATCATGAATCAACGCGCTTATACCCCCCCATCAGGGAAGTATCTGATGGCGCTTGATGCAGGAACTGGCAGTATCCGGGCAGTTATATTTGATCTCGAAGGCAATCAGGTTTCCGTTGGACAAGCTGAATGGATACATCATCCCGTACCGAATGTTGCGGGTTCAATGGAATTTGATCTGAAAAATAACTGGCAACTGGCCTGCCAATGCATTCGGCAGGCACTGCAAAAGGCAGAACTGCCTGCCAAGTCGATTCAAAGTGTTGCCGCCTGTTCAATGCGGGAAGGGATTGTCCTTTATAATGGCGACGGCGATCCTATCTGGGCATGTGCCAACGTAGATGCCCGCTCCAGTCGTGAAGTCAGCGAACTGAAAGCGCTTTACAATAATACCTTTGAATATGATGTCTACCGCTATTCCGGCCAAACGTTGGCATTGGGAGCCATGCCACGCCTGCTTTGGCTAGCGCACTATCGCCCTGATATCTATCAACAAGCCAGTACCTTAACCATGATCAGTGATTGGCTGGCTTATATGCTAAGTGGCGAGCTGGCCGTTGATCCCTCTAACGCGGGCACAACAGGCATGCTGAATTTAGCCAGCCGCGATTGGTGCCCCAACCTGTTAGAAATGGCAGGATTGCGCTCTGATATCCTCTCTCCCGTCAAAGAAACGGGCACCTTGCTCGGCTATATTACGGCAAAAGCCGCGGCAGAATGCGGCCTGAACAGCGGTACTCCCGTGATTATGGGTGGTGGCGATGTTCAACTCGGCTGTCTTGGCATTGGTATCGTCAAGCCCGCCCAAACCGCAGTACTCGGCGGAACATTCTGGCAGCAAGTCGTCAACCTGCCTGAACCGATCACCGACCCCAACATGAACATCCGTATCAATCCGCACGTTATCCCCGGCATGGCACAAGCAGAATCCATCAGTTTTTTCACCGGTCTCACCATGCGCTGGTTCCGCGATGCTTTTTGCGCAGAAGAAAAACGGCTGGCGGAACGACTGGGCGTTGATGCCTACAATCTGCTGGAAGAGATGGCGGCAAGGGTTCCTGCCGGTGCACATGGCGTCATACCGATTTTTTCCGATGTTATGCGCTTTAAATCGTGGTATCACGCTGCGCCATCTTTCCTCAATCTCTCGATTGATCCAGAAAAATGCAACAAGGCAACGCTATTTCGGGCGCTGGAAGAAAACGCCGCTATCGTTTCGGCATGTAACCTTGATATGGTTTCGGCTTTCTCTGGTGTCCAGGCAGAATCGCTGGTCTTCGCAGGTGGTGGGGCAAAAGGCAAACTCTGGAGCCAGATTCTGTCTGACGTTACGGGGCTGCCTGTTCGCGTGCCTGTGGTAAAAGAGGCAACGGCATTGGGTTGTGCCATTGCGGCAGGGGTGGGGGTTGGATTATATGCTTCCATGCCCGCAACAGGAGAAAGATTGGTACGTTGGGAGCGGGAATATCAACCGAATTTAAACCACAGTGAGGTTTACCAGAAAGCGAAAAAAGACTGGCAGGCGGTGTATGCAGACCAACTGCATCTGGTGGATGACGGGCTGACAACTTCGTTATGGAAGGCACCGGGGTTGTGATTCAACATTTAATAAAAAACTTTCCACCTGATATGTAGTGCCTATCTCAGATAAAAAAGCCAGAATAACTCTGGCTTTTTTCAGCAATAAATAATGGGGAATTACGCTTAAAACCTATCCCATTATCTCATCGTCACAAACTCTTCTGCCGCCGTCGGATGGATAGCAACCGTATTATCAAAATCCTTCTTCGTTGCCCCCATTTTCAACGCAACCGCAAAACCTTGCAGTATTTCATCCATGCCAAAGCCGATACCGTGAATACCGACTATCTTCTCATTGGCTCCTATACAGACCAGCTTCATACGGCATGGCTGACGGTGCTGCGTCACTGCGGTGTACATTGCGGTGAATGACGATGTATAAACCTTAACCTGATCTTCACCATACTGAGCTTTTGCCTGTGGCTCCGTCAAACCTACCGTGCCAATTGGTGGATGGCTAAATACCACTGTAGGTATATTGGTGTAATCCAGATGCTCATCAGGTTTATTATTAAACAGACGCTCTGACAAACGACGCCCTGCGGCTATCGCAACTGGCGTCAACTCCACCGCACCCGTGTTATCTCCCACCGCATAAATACCATTAACATTGGTGTTCTGATATTTATCGACCTGAATATAGCTTTTTTCATTCAGTTCAACACCTGTAGCGGCCAGATTCAGTTTATCTGTCATCGGCTCACGCCCAATCGCCCAGATCAGCGTATCAACAACCTGCTCCCGGCCATCCTGCAATTTAACTGTCAGGCTGCCATCACTATTTTTAATCACGGACTGTAATATTGCTTCTGTATGCAGTATTGGCCCTTCATTTTTGATGACTTCCAACAGTGTTTCCACAATCAGGGGGTCAAAAGAACGCAAAGGTGCATGTTTACGGACAAACAGATGTGTTTCGCTACCCAGTGCATTCAAAACACCCGCGATTTCAACAGCAATATAGCCAGCCCCGACCACAGCAACGCGCTTCGGCAGTTCATTCAGCTCGAAGAAACCATCTGAATCAATGCCATATTCCGCCCCGGGAATATCTGGACGTACAGGACGCCCCCCTGTTGCGATCAGGATATGGTCAGCCGTGATTTTTTCGCCATTAACCTCGACAGTATGCGCATCAACAAAACGGGCAACTCCCTGAATAACATCGACCTTATTATTATTCAATACGCGTTCATATGACTGATGGATACGCTCAATATAAGCAGTGCGGCTGGCAATAAGTTTTTTCCAGTCAAAGTGATTGACGGTGGTATCAAAACCATAATCGGGACCATATTGATGAATAGATTCCGCAATTTGAGCAGCGTGCCACATCACTTTCTTTGGTACACAGCCCACATTAACACATGTTCCACCTAACGCCTTTGCTTCGATCAGGGCACATTTTTGCCCATATATAGCGGCACGGTTAATGGAAGCAATGCCGCCACTGCCACCACCAATTGCAATATAATCGTAATGTTTACTCATCTTAGGTCATTTCCGTCTAATCAATTAAGTTACTGCTAAAGCTCAACCTGACGTCATTATTACAAAAAGTTATCACTGACAGTGGACGATTCTAGCTCTTATTGCCATAGGCCACGGCTATAGAGTGATAACGCCACACTAAACCTTTACCTTATTCGGAGACAATCCACTCTACTGATGTATGTCCTGTACCTTCAGGAACCAGTACCTGATGCAACCACGGCAATACAGCCTTCATCTGTTGTTCTAATTTCCACGGTGGATTAATGACGATCATACCTGATGCCGTCATACCACGCTGATCACTATCAGGGCGAACACCAAGTTCAATTTGTAAAATCTTACGAATACCAGCGGCTTCCAGCCCCTTCACCAAGCGTTTAATCTGCTGGCGCAGAACAACGGGATACCACAGTGCATAAGTCCCTGTAGAAAAGCGCTTATACCCTTCCTGAATACCCTGAACGACATTCTGATAATCCGATTTCAATTCATAAGGCGGATCAATCAGTACAAACCCACGACGGCTTTTTGGTGGCAGCTTTGATTTTAATTGCTGGAAACCATCTTCCCGCAGGACACGGGCACGTCTGTCGCGGGAAAACTCCGTACGTAACAGAGGAAAATCGCTAGGATGCAATTCACTCAGATTAAGCTCATCATGCTCCCGCAATAAATGACGAGCAATCAGCGGAGAGCCTGGGTAATAACGTAAAGAGCCTTGTGGATTCAGCATCTTCACAACATCCATATACGCCGCCAATTCTTCGGGGATATCATCACGCTGCCAAATACGGGCAATACCTTCCAGATACTCTCCTGTACGTTCTGCACGTTCTCCACTCAAATGATAGCGGCCTGAGCCAGCGTGAGTATCCAGATACAGGAAAGGTTTTTCTTTTACTTTAAGTGACTCAATGATCAGGCTTTGTACTACGTGCTTTAACACATCAGCATGGTTGCCGGCATGGAAGCAATGGCGATAACTTAACATTGGATTTAACCCCGAGAGCAAAATATTGATAACTTGCCTGATGCCCTATCAGACAACTAAAGGGGCATTATAGCCTCATTCTTAACAAAAAAGATAAGTGCCTCTTTTTGCTCTCTTCGTTGTGAATCTAGAGGGGAGCTTTCAGGATCAAAGCAAGATCAGCGTATAAAATTTCAGATAAGTAACCTAAAAAACTTAGGAATAATTCATGATGTCGAAAACAGTGATCTTATCTGTATTGATCGTTTTCAGTATGAGTGTTGCCTATGCAAACCGGGGTAAAACGGGATGTGAGATTAAGAAAAAAACGTTGGAAAAACAGCTCCAGTATGCTCAGGCAGATAAAGATAAGCGTCTGATAAAAGGATTAATGCGCTCTTTGGAAAACATAAAGACTACATGTGCTCTGGAAGAGCTTCTTCAAGCACAAAACAATAAGCCAGAAACCGTAAAAGGCAACGCGAAAAATAATACAACAGGGAACTCAGCTGACAAGAACAGTTCACCACCGTTGAAACAGCCAAGTAGCAAAAGGCCATCTCACAAACCGTCTAAAAGCAACAAAATAGACATAAGAAAGAAAAAATAAATAAAAAAGTGCGGGCCAGGTACAAAACACGGCCTGCATCTAATCCTGTATTTATTTTATCATCCAATAGGTTTATAGCTCCCTCCCACTAATTTGCTGCACATTAGAAGGAAAGATATTGTAATAGATTTTATCACTCATAAGCGGTTCATTTTCAATTTTCACAGAAAGAATGGAGTTATCTTTAGAAATAGCATAATGGCTAAAATAATTCCCTTCCCTTTCATAAGGATAATAAAAATTAGGCTTAATGAATTTTTTCATATAAGACTCATCTGGTGGATGATACTCATCTGAATAAATCACCTTCTGATCTCTGACAAAAATAATTTTATAAAAAAGGCTGGTTTCGTAATTAAACTTTGCCCCGATAATTTTTTCAATATCCTCCGGCGCTATGCCTTTGTCGATGATATACATTTTGTCCCAGTCAAAAGGAATAATTTTATTCATATCAATCAAACAGGTTGTATTTCTCTGGCAATGCTTATCGGCATAAGCAATAATCCCTAATCTGCTGTTTTCAAAAGACAAAAATAAAATAGCAATTCCCAGTATTAACGAAAAAATAATCACATTACTTTTGTTGACACCACGGAAAAACATCATTCCCCCCTTCATAATCAAATTTGATATGAGAAAACGGCCTTGGAATTTTAACCTTTAAAATCAACTAATTGATTGATATTATTCCTTATGAATTTTACAACTGCATTTTTATCGCCACATCTTGCTTCACGGCACTGATAAACACAGGCAAAAAACACGCCCTTCTGCCTTTCCAACAGCAGCCTGATTTTTTTAGGGTTTACAATTGCTATGAAGGTATATCTTGAATTGTGGAGACAATTCGACATCACTTATTACTTACAAGCGATTGTTATACAATTGCTATTTGATATCTTAAGTGCGGTTTACAAGATAAAAACAGATGTCCACTTCCAATCTCTAGCATCAAGAGAGTTATACAGGGACACTCAGGATGACTAAAAAGTATAGTAATTGTACCCGCGTTTTTTTTGATTTCAAATAGAAAAATATGGTAAGCAAATAATAAATTAGATAAATAGTTGCTAACGTGATTTTATGATAGTTTTAGAGCAATCTCGTGTATCTGATTTGTTATATTAAAAAATAATCATAAAAAGAAAGGAAATACAGGTAATTTATGCATATCAGTGTACTTTTGCATTCACCTACCTTAGGGAACCGCTACAACATGCAGCCGGAACAGCGGCAGGTAATAAAGGAAGTACTGGAAGGGATGATCATCAAGTATGAAGCTGAACGCTGGTCTTCCAGAATGAAGTAAAAACGATTAACGCAACGTATTCGGGCGGGCACCCGAACACGCTGCTAACCATAAACAACTAATAAGGAGTTGAATGATGGCTAAGGCGCATTCTAGGCAAAACCGTGCAGTAAATAAAGCTACAAAAACAGAACGTTATTACACCGTGGGATACGTGCCGCAAAATAACAAAGCCAACGCCCCGCCTGCAATCCACCTTAAAGGCCAGTGGCTTAAGGCGGCTGGCTTTGATAAGGGCTGTACCCTGACCGTGAAGATACTGGATGGCTGTCTGGTGCTCATTCCTGACAGCAACGACACCCGCACCATCAAGCAACAGTACCGGCGCCAGCAAGACCAGCTCAGTGAGATCAAGCTCAAGATGCGCGAACTGCTTGGAGATTATAAGGCAGGATAATCGTAAAAAGCCGGAAGATCATGCAGATCTTTCCGGCTTCAATCTTAGATATAAGACACTAATCTATTATAAATAAACTAATCACCCTCAAATAATCCTATATATTTCAGTCCATTGTATTGTTTTTTATATGGAGGGTTTACGTGTGGTTCTGAATCCTGATACCAAAAGATGGCATTTGCTTCTTTTATTCCTAATCTGTCACATATGTCTTTTATTGATTGAAATTCATCTTGATCAACAGCAGCATCAACTAAAATTTCATCTATAGAGACACTTTCATCACGGCGCGGAATTATTCCTATAAAGTCCTCATCGTACCATTGAAGACCAACATCCTTACAAAACTGACAAAGTTTATAGTTAGGATCATCAAAATTGCCTTCAACAGAATAATCTAGCTCAAAATATTTTATATATTCGTCTTCAGAGGAAAAATTATTTCCAATCCATAAATGCACTCTATTTTCAGTTGTCATTTTCCACACTTACCTTTATATATCATATGATTACGATGATGCTTACCATTATTTTCTTGGCATCAAATTTACTTTTAGCGTTTTTCAGATCTGCAATTAATTTATTATGAAAATGCCTACCCGCTCTACTTCCATGATGCCCGCCATCTGGTACAGGATGTCCTTTGGAATCTGTTACATTTGTGAACGTAATCTTATCTGTATCTACAACATATTTTTTTAGCTCTTCTGCTGTAAAACCTAATTCTTTTGCTTTAGCAGCTAAAGAAACAGGAAACATCTCATGTTTTCCTCCGGCTCCTCTTAAAGCGGAAGAAACAGATGCTTTATTACTTATAATGTCTTGAACTGTAGCTTTATCAAACCATTCATTAAATTTACCAGGTTCCCATGCGGCCCATCCAAGCGGATCTATAAATCGTGCCGGGTTTTTCACGTAAGCATAATGATTATCGCCCCCCGCTAGTCCAACCGGATCGGTCATGCTGATAAGG
>NZ_JBEBMB010000035.1:0-75382 GCF_040081915.1 Xenorhabdus sp. SGI240 | reverse complement strand
GGACACTGCCAGACATTGATTAAAAAACGTGTTGCCGGCCCAAAAGGCAGCACAGAGAAAGAAATTCGGTGGTGCGGTAGTTCAGTTGGTTAGAATACCGGCCTGTCACGCCGGGGGTCGCGGGTTCGAGTCCCGTCCGCACCGCCACCGTATTTAGAAAAAGCCCTGAGAGATACCTCTCAGGGCTTTTTCTATTGCCTATATCCTTATCAATGATTTTAAATTCGTATTTTTCATATATACACGATAAACTTCAAGTTGCAATCCGCAAGACGACGCGAGGCCTTATATTTCCCCGCGCAGCGGGGAAATATAACACGCATCTTGAAGTTGGATTGGTATATAGTTACACAACCATGTTGGTTTTTTAAGCGCTAGAGATTGAAATCAATTACCAAAATGTCATATTAATGGAGATAAAGGTGTTGAAGTAAGCTGGGGGAAACTTGATTAGGAATAGTCAGTTAAGAAAAAGTTGGGCGAGAAAAGATTACGCTCAAAAAAATTTCGCCATGAGATATGTTGCTGGACGGCCTGTGGAACGGGTTTTTCCTACTTCTAGGCAATTACTTGAGGATGCGTCGCTACCACGAGGGAAACCGCTCCTTGAGCATGATAGTGAGCTTTCTGTCGCCATCTGGAATATCTACAAACAACAACGGCCATCATGGCAACATGTTTTGGCTTCTTTGATTGAGAAAAGTGACCTTGTCTTACTGCAAGAAGCACAAACGACCCCAGCCTTATTGAAATTCGTGACGGAGAGCGGTTTGGTCGCCGATCAGGTTCCTGCATTTGCTATTCCTCAACACCCATCAGGTGTGATGACATTGTCCTCGTCTTCACCCGTTTATTGCTGTCCACTGCGTGAAAAAGAACCGATATTTAGACTATCTAAATCGTCATTAATTACAATTTATCCATTGCCAGATAAACGCCAGCTAATGGTAATAAACGTGCACGCCATTAACTTTAGCCTTGGTGTTGATGTTTATAGTCGACAATTAAATAACATTGGTATTCATATAAACTTACACAATGGCCCCGTCATTTTTGCAGGAGATTTTAATGCATGGAGTCGGCAGAGGTTAAAAATATTAGAACGTTTTGCCCACCGTATGCATTTAAAAGAAGTCTATTTTGATGATGATCATAGAACGATTGTTTTTGGCAAACCGCTGGATTTTGTTTTTTATCGTGAATTAAAAGTTTCCCGTGCAGCAGTTGTAATGACGGGTGCTTCTGATCATAACCCATTGATGGTGAACTTCTCTTTATGACGATTTCTCTGTGTGATGATAACTGATGGATAAAGCGATTATCTGATCTCGCAAAGAAAAGATAAAAAAAGCGTCGGAGATTACCGACGCTTTTTAGACATACTTAAGTCGTTTACTGGTTAGAAGCGCGTTTTGCTGATAAGTTCTTCTTCACACCGAAGAAATAGGCTAGAGTCAGAATAAATACCCAACCTAGACCAACATATAGCGCGTCTCTTGTTTGTTCAAAATAGCCCAGCAATACGATGATACTGACCATGAAGATGAGTGCGGTTGCAGGAGCGACAGGCCACATTGGGATTGGAAATTTCAATGTCTTGACTTCTTCCGCGCTCATTTGGCGACGCATGGCAATTTGCGAGATTAAAATCATCAACCATACCCAGACGGTTGCAAATGTGGCAACAGAAGCAATAAGAATGAAGATCTCTTCGGGGATCAGATAATTTAGCACTACGCCAAGTAACAGAACCGCAGTCATGACAAGAACCGTCATCCAGGGCACACCATTACGAGTTAATTTTTTGAATGATTCGGGAGCTTGTCCTTCTTGCGCCATACCATACATCATCCTGCCGGCACCAAAAATATCACTATTGATAGCGGAAATCGCAGCGGTAATCACGACCACATTTAAAATATTTGCGGCTGAATTAATGCCTAAATTGGAAAAGATCTGTACAAATGGGCTTCCATCCTGACCAATTTGATTCCATGGATAGATACTCATCAGGATACACAGAGTCAAAACATAGAAGATCAAGATACGAAACGGGACAGCATTAATTGCCTGGGGGATCGTTTTTTCTGGATTTTTTGCTTCACTGGCAGTGATACCAATGACTTCGATGCCACCAAAAGCGAACATAACAATGGCGAATGAAGCTATCACCCCACTGATACCATTTGGCATAAAACCGCCATGCTCCCATAAATTGGACAGACCGGTTGCATGCTCAGTTACTTGTCCGAAACCGTAAAACATAATGGCAAGGCCGCCGATAATCATGGCAATAATGGCAGTGACTTTAATGATTGAAAGCCAAAACTCCATTTCACCAAAGATTTTTACGTGACATAGATTCAAGGCACCAATAAAACATACAATCCCTAAAACCCAAATCCACTGATCAACATGCGGGAACCAGAGCTTCATATACGTGCCGAATGCAGTAACGTCAGCCAGGCAAACAAACAGCATTTCAAGAATATAGATCCAGCCAGTTAAAAAACCGGCCAAAGGTCCCAGATAATGGCTGGCATATTGCGAAAAAGAACCAGAAACAGGATGGTGAACGGCCATTTCGCCAAGTGCTCTCATCACAATAAATACGGCAGCTCCACCGAGTAAATAGGCCAACAATACCGCGGGGCCAGCTTGCTGTATTGCTGCTGCTGAGCCATAAAACAGCCCCGTGCCTATTGCAGAGCCTAAAGCCATAAAGCGGATGTGCCGCACGCTTAGACCCTGTTTAAGCTGATTTTCATTATTTTGCATTCGTTATTCCCATCTATCCTTTCAGCCTGAGAGTATTTAGGCATACGATGCTCTGTCTGGCATGAGATGCCAGCAAAAGCAACCTGGTACAATACCATAAAGATGGATGTTCGCGGGATAGATATCTGTAATAATAAGGGCAGTTTATTAAAACCAGAGTTTTTTTATGATTTACCCAATAAATGAAATCTTCCAGACTTTACAGGGAGAAGGCGTGTTTACCGGTGTACCTTCGGTTTTCATTCGATTGCAAGGATGTCCGATAGGGTGTAGTTGGTGCGATACCAAACATACGTGGGAAAAAGAGGCTGATAAACAGCAGCCGATGGAAAATATTTTGCTGAAATCGCAAGACAGCGATCTGTGGGGCGTTGCCACTGCAAGACAATTGCTGAACATATTCACTCGCCAAGGTTATAGCGCGAAACATATTGTCATTACCGGGGGAGAACCGTGCTTATATGACTTGCGTCCTTTGACTGAAACACTGGAAAGTGAAGGCTATCAGTGTCAGCTAGAGACGAGCGGTACACACGCGATTCAGTGCTCTGATAAAACGTGGGTGACGGTTTCTCCGAAAGTGAAAATGCGCGGAGGCTATCAGGTCTTGCCTGAGGCTATGAAACGCGCTAATGAAATTAAGCATCCTGTCGGGCGGCAGCGCGATATTGAAGCATTGGATGAATTATTGACTATGCTTGATGGAAACCCTACTCCGGTTATTGCTTTACAGCCGATCAGCCAGAAAGAAGATGCTACTCGCCTGTGCATCGAAACGTGCATTGCCCGTAATTGGCGTTTTTCGATGCAGACCCATAAATACTTAAATATCGCTTAAATCTCATTCAGCACCAGGCTCTGGTGCTGAATCCTTATTCTCCCCGATAGATACAACCTGCGCTACAAGTCTCTTTAACCATAACAGCACTGAGTTGGGGCAACGTCGGTTTTAACTTTTCCCAAATCCACGTGGCCAACACTTCGCTGGTTGGATTTTCAAGCCCGGGAATCTCATTGAGATAGTGGTGATCGAGCTGTTCCCAGACAGGTTTAAAGGCAGCTTTGACATCGGCAAAATCCATGAGCCAGCCACTAAGCGGATCGACGTCTCCGGTGACCTCCAGCCGTACCATAAATGAATGCCCATGCAAACGCCCACATTTGTGCCCTTCCGGTACGTGTGGAAGGTGATGTGCTGCTTCGAATTGAAAATCTTTAAAGATGGTTGTATTCATTGTGCTTTCCCCTGATTTCAAAAGGTCGGCTATTCTACCTGAACTTTGCGAGCTTAACGTGATTTTTCTGGAAGTAAAAAGCACAACGCTTAACGGCTTTATTGATATATTAAATCTGTAAATAAAGTTAGGCGTTTTGGTTATGAGATATTGCGATCCTTTCTTTAAATACAGCTCCTATTCTGGGATAACCTTAATCAATTCATGTTGATGGCTGGATTGATTCCTACGTTTTTTACAACATGGATACTGGCTATAGCAAAAGGCACTGGGACAATGACCGCAAAACCACCTTCAATCGCATTACTACCTGTTTCTCCAGAGCAATTATCACGCTTGCAATCTGCAATTAGCGATTTTTCTCCCCATCAATTAGCCTGGTTGTCTGGCTATTTTTGGGGAATGGTGAATCATCAGCCACAAACTGGGGCAGAGACACCAGTCGTTTCTGCACAGGAAACAGTGACTTTGCTCTCCGCATCGCAAACAGGCAACGCCCGTCGCCTGGCTGAACAACTAAGAGATTCACTATTAGCGGGAAATATCAATGTAAACTTAATTAATGCGGGTGACTATAAATTTAAGCAAATTTCCCGGGAACGTGTATTGATTATTATTGCTTCAACGCAAGGTGAAGGCGAACCTGCCGAAGAAGCCGTAGCACTCCATAAGTATCTCTATGCCAAAAAAGCACCATCAATGAAAGAGACGGTATATGCCGTATTTGGCCTTGGGGATACGTCGTATGAAAACTTCTGTCAGGCAGGGAAAGATTTTGACCGTCGTCTGCATGAGCTTGGTGCTCAACGCCTACTGGATCGTGTTGATGCTGATGTGGAATATCAAGAACAAGCTATTCAATGGCGTCAGCAAATTACGGATATCTTAAAGCAGCGCTTGTCAGTACAAGCAAATACTGTCACGCCGCCTGCCACTTCATCTACTATTTCAGCGCAGGTTCAGGAAACCCAACCGTATACCAAAGAAAGCCCTCTAACGGCTTCCCTGTTGACTAACCAGAAAATAACGGGACGTGGTTCTGACAAAGATGTTCGCCATATTGAAATTGATTTAGGGGATTCAGGACTGCGCTATCAACCAGGGGATGTACTTGGCGTTTGGTTTGAAAACGATCCGGCTTTAGTGGATGAATTAATAGCCTTGCTTTGGTTGGAAGGTTCAGAGCAGGTCAATGTGCATGGAAAATCACTTCCATTGCGTGAGGCGCTGATTAACCATATAGAGTTGACCCAAAATACCGGTGTGATTGTTGGGAAATATGCAGCGTTGGCAAAAGATGAAAAATTGTTATCGCTCGCCGCTAATAAACAAGCATTGCAGCAATACGCTCAGACAACACCTATTGTCGATATGGTCAGGGCTGCTGCTTCACACCCAGAAGCCCAACAATTTATTGATTTATTGCGCCCACTGACTCCACGTCTCTATTCCATCTCCTCTTCACAATCTGAAGTGGAAAACGAAGTCCACATTACCGTGGGAGTCGTTCGTTATGACATTGAAAGGCGTGCCCGTACAGGCGGAGCGTCGGGTTATCTGGCGGATCGTTTGCAGGAAGATGACAACATCCGCGTGTTTATCGAACAGAACGACAATTTCCGTTTACCGGTCGATCCTAATACCCCCATCATCATGATTGGACCGGGAACGGGGGTTGCTCCGTTTAGGGCATTTTTGCAGCATCGTGACCGTCAGGGATCTGAAGGTAAAAACTGGCTGTTTTTTGGTAACCCGCATTTTGTTGAAGATTTTCTTTATCAGGTTGAATTCCAGCGTTATGTGAAAGAGGGCTTATTGACCCGCATTGATTTGGCATGGTCAAGGGATCAGCAGCATAAAATCTATGTACAAGACAAACTGCGTGAACAGGGAGGCGAAGTCTGGCGCTGGATTCAGGATGGCGCCCATCTGTATGTCTGTGGCGATGCGAGTCGCATGGCAAAAGATGTAGAACAAGCCCTATTGGACATCATTTCACAACATAGTGGCATGGATGCTGAACAGGCTGATGAATTCTTGAGTGAATTGCGCCTTGAGCGCCGTTATCAGAGAGATGTTTACTAATATGAGCAATGTGAGCAAAGAAAAAACAGGTACTTTGATCGTTGAAGGCAAACTTGCAGACAGTGAACGCATGAAGTTAGACAGCAATTATCTGCGAGGAACGATTAGCGAAGATTTAAAAAATGGGCTGACAGGCGGATTTGAGGGGGATAATTTCCTCCTTATCCGCTTTCATGGTATGTATCAGCAAGATGACCGTGATATCCGGGCAGAACGGGCAGAACAGAAACTCGAACCACGCCATGCCATGATGTTGCGTTGTCGCCTGCCGGGAGGGATTATTACTCCAAAACAGTGGCTGGGCATTGATCGGTTTGCGACAGAAGATACGCTGTATGGCAGCATCCGGTTGACCAACCGCCAGACGTTCCAGTTTCATGGGATTTTAAAAAATAATCTCAAACCCGCACACCAATTATTGGCACTAATGGGGTTGGATTCGCTGGCTACCGCCAACGACGTCAATCGTAACGTATTGTGTACATCCAATCCGGTGCAATCTGCTTTACACCAACAAGCTTACGAATGGGCAAAAAAGATATCGGAACATCTGCTGCCTCGTACCAATGCATATGCTGAAATCTGGTTGGATAAAGAAAAAATTGCAACAACCGATGAAGAACCGATTCTTGGTACTACTTATCTGCCCCGTAAATTCAAAACATCCGTGGTGATCCCGCCTCAAAATGACGTGGATCTCCATGCCAACGATATGAACTTTGTCGCCATTGCGGAAAAGGATCAATTAATTGGCTTTAACGTATTGGTGGGTGGGGGATTAGCCATGACCCACGGTGACAAAAAAACCTTTCCACGGCTGGCGAGTGAATTTGGTTTTATTGCACAAGAGCACACACTGGCCATTGCAGAGGCGATAGTGACCACCCAACGTGATTGGGGTAACCGGACTGACCGTAAAAATGCCAAAACTAAATATACCCTTGAACGTGTGGGTATCGAAACCTTCAAACAAGAGGTTGAAAAACGTGCTGGCGTGAAATTTGAAGCCATTCGCCCCTATAAATTCACTGGCCGGGGTGATCAAATTGGTTGGTTAAAAGGTATTGATGATCAATGGCATCTGACCTTATTTATTGAAAATGGCCGTTTATTGGATTATCCCAACCAGCCATTAAAAACAGGGATTGCAGAAATTGCGAAAATCCATAAAGGCGATTTTCGTCTGACGGCCAACCAAAACCTGATTGTGGCAGGGGTGCCTGAGAGTGAAAAATCGCGGATTGAAGACATTGCCCGTGCTCATGGTTTAATTGACGATAGCGTGACAACCTTGCGTCACCACGCTATGGCCTGTGTTTCATTTCCTACCTGCCCATTAGCGATGGCCGAAGCAGAACGTTTCTTGCCGACTTTTGTCGATTATGTTGATGCGTTAATGAAAAAGCATGGTGTGGACGATGAAGAGATCATAGTGCGCGTTACAGGCTGTCCGAATGGGTGTGGCAGGGCGATGCTGGCAGAAATTGGGTTGGTGGGTAAAGCGCTTGATCGTTACAACCTGCATCTTGGTGGAAATCGTATCGGTGATCGCATTCCCCGTATGTACAGGGAAAATATCACATCAGCCGAGATCCTTGAGATACTGGATGAATTAATTGGTCGTTGGGCATCAGAGCGTCATGTCGGTGAATGTTTCGGTGATTTTCTGATCCGCGCTGATATCGTCAAACCAGTATTGAATTCAGCTGTCGATTTTTATGATTGGCAGGAGGCGGTATGAACCGATTGAATTTATCGGAGCTGGTGGCACTGGCTCCAGAGCAGCAAACCCCGTCATTGGCAGAAATCAATCAACAGCTGGAGGTGCTGGATGCCCGTGAACGGGTGAGATGGGCATTGGAACATCTGTCTGGCGAATTTGTGCTTTCCTCTAGTTTTGGTATTCAGGCGGCAGTTTGTTTGCACCTTGTGACGCGGGAGTATCCTGATATTCCCGTGGTTCTTACCGATACGGGATACTTATTTCCTGAAACTTATCAATTTATCGATAAATTGACTGAAAAACTCAACCTGAACTTGAAGGTTTTTCGTGCAGAGCATTCTCCGGCGTGGCAAGAATCACGTTATGGCAAATTATGGGAACAGGGAATAGAAGGAATTGAACGTTATAACCAAATCAACAAAGTTGAGCCGATGGATCGTGCATTAGCATCTCTGCAAGCACAAAGCTGGTTTGCGGGGTTGCGTCGCCAGCAATCAGAAAGCCGGACCAACTTACCTGTGCTGGCAATTCAACGGGGAGTTTTTAAAATCCTGCCTATAATTGATTGGGATAATCGCCAGGTACATCAATACCTGACAAAGCATGGCCTTGAATACCATCCATTCTGGGAGCAGGGTTATCTTTCTGTCGGGGATACGCATACCACCCAAAAATGGGAACCCGGTATGAGTGAAGAACAAACCCGTTTTTTCGGCCTGAAACGTGAGTGTGGTTTACATGAAAGTTAAATTAACCTCAGCTTCGCTTGAGCAGTCGGGCTAAACGGAGAGTTTGTGCAAATAATTCAAGTAGGGTTAAACAAAGGTGAAGTGCGTAATGCACTGGCGCGGGCAGTCTTCATGCATCGTTTGGGCGAAATAAGCGATCGCAGGCTGGAAAACCTGAGAGACTGCGCTGGTGGGCTACCGCTGCTTTTTTAGCTTATGCGATTCAGGAACAAATAATTACTTTTTGTCATTTCATAACCTGATCACAGCCTCATATATTCATCTTCTGGTCGTCATAATAATTAAGAGCTATATCCTTTGTGACTTGAAATCCAGAGGATAGAACATGAACAGGCTCTAACGCGGGATGGTATCGTGGATTATTTACCTTTATTTATTGAGCTTAAAGCCCGATCTGTACTGCTGGTTGGGGGGGGAGAAATCGCCTCTCGTAAAGCAGACTTATTACTTCGTACTGGTGCAGCGTTAACGGTTGTTGCGCCTGAGCTACATGCAGAACTGCAACAACGTCATCAAAGAGGAGAATTCGAGTGGTTACAGGAAACGTTTAAAACAGAATATCTTGATAGCGTATTTTTAGTGATCGCCGCTACAGACGATAACATCTTAAATCAACATATTTTTGCCGAAGCCAATCAGCGCGCTATCTTGACCAACGTTGTGGATAACCAACCGCTCTGTTCGGCCATTTTCCCATCAATTATTGATCGCTCCCCGATTATCGTGGCGATCTCATCGGCTGGAAAATCTCCGGTATTAACCCGATTATTGCGAGAAAAGCTGGAGTCTTTGCTCCCATTTAGCCTTGGTGCGATGGCAAATATCGCGGGGCGCTGGCGTGAACGCGTGAAAAAACGTCTCACCACCCTACGTCAACGGCGCCATTTTTGGGAAAAGGCGTTTAATGGGCGTTTTGCCACACTGATCGCCAATGGGCAATTACAGCAAGCAGAAGAGCAACTTGAACAGCAGTTGGCACAAGGTGATGCTCATTCCCAGGGAGAACTTGCGCTGGTAGGCGCTGGGCCAGGTGATCCGGGATTATTGACTCTAAAAGGCCTACAGGTGATCCAGCAGGCTGACGTCATTCTTTATGACCATTTAGTGAGTGCAGAAATTCTGGAGTTAGTTCGCCGTGATGCAGACAAAATCTGTGTTGGAAAAAGAGCGGGTGATCACTCCGTGGCGCAAGAAGAAATCAACCGACTTATCATCAAATTAGCGAATCAGGGGAAAAAAGTAGTTCGCTTAAAGGGAGGCGATCCCTTTATTTTTGGCCGTGGTGGAGAGGAATTACAGATTGCCGCAGCCGCAGGAATTCCTTTTCACGTCGTGCCCGGCATTACGGCAGCAGTGGGCGCTTCTGCTTACGCAGGTATCCCATTAACCCACAGAGAACACGCGCAAAGCGTCACTTTTATTACCGGACATTGCCGTGAAAATGGCGATGAATTGGATTGGCCTGCACTTGCGCGGGGCAATCAAACATTAGCTATTTATATGGGGATCATGAAAGCCGCCTTGATCAGCCAACAGCTGATTTCGCATGGTCGGGATAGCAATACCCCCGTTGCCGTGATTGGTTGTGGCACTCGTCCAGAACAGCAAGTATTGACCGGAACTTTATCCGAATTGGAGCGATTGGCACAAGAAGCACCATCACCCGCCTTGCTGGTAATAGGAGAGGTGGCTCAGCTCCACCATCAAATAGGATGGTTTGAGCGCGGAAACGCGGCTGATCAAGTAAATCGCCCCGCTGTGATTGATTTAGTATAAGGAGTGCCTAATGGACGAAAAAAGACTGACACACTTACAGCAACTTGAAGCTGAAAGTATCCATATTATTCGGGAAGTGGCGGCTGAATTTGCCAACCCCGTCATGCTCTATTCGATTGGTAAAGATTCCTCTGTGATGCTGCATCTGGCACGTAAAGCGTTTTATCCGGGAAAACTGCCTTTCCCCTTATTGCACGTAGATACCGGCTGGAAATTTCAGGACATGTACGATTTCCGTGATCGTACAGCGGAAAAATATGGTTTTGAGTTACTGGTCTACCGTAATCCACAAGGCGAGGCGTTGGGCATTAATCCTTTTATTCATGGCAGTGCTAAACATACCGATATCATGAAAACAGAAGGGTTGAAGCAAGCACTGGATAAATACGGCTTTGATGCAGCATTTGGCGGGGCGCGGCGTGATGAAGAAAAATCACGAGCCAAAGAACGAATTTACTCATTCCGTGACCGCTCCCATCGTTGGGACCCCAAAAATCAGCGTCCCGAACTTTGGCGCAACTATAACGGCCAGATTAACAAAGGGGAAAGTATCCGCGTCTTCCCGTTATCCAACTGGACAGAGTTGGATATCTGGCAATACATCTATCTGGAGCAGATCGATATCGTTCCCCTTTATTTTACTAAGTTCCGTCCGGTTGTTCAGCGGGAAGGAACCTTGATTATGGTTGATGATGATCGAATCGATTTAAAAACAGGGGAAGTGATTAGCCAGCGTAAAGTGCGCTTTAGGACACTGGGTTGCTGGCCGCTGACAGGGGCGGTGGAATCAGAAGCAGAAACGTTGCCGGAAATTATTGAAGAAATGTTGATATCAACCACTAGCGAACGGCAAGGGCGGCTGATTGATAGTGATCAGTCAGGTTCTATGGAGCTGAAAAAGCGCCAGGGTTATTTTTAAGGAGTCCAGCTATGCCAGCACTTGCATATAATGAAACTATGGCTAGTCAGATCAAGCAACAAGGCGGAGTTGAAGCTTATCTTCGGACGCAGCAGGAAAAAGGATTACTGCGATTTTTAACCTGCGGTAGCGTGGATGATGGCAAAAGTACCCTCATTGGACGTTTGCTGCATGACACCCGTCAAATTTATGAGGATCAACTTGCAACTTTACAAAGCGATAGCAAGCGGATAGGGACTCAGGGAGAGAAGCTCGATCTGGCATTATTGGTTGATGGATTAGCGGCTGAACGGGAACAGGGCATCACTATTGATGTGGCATACCGCTATTTTTCCACGGAAAAGCGGAAATTCATCATTGCGGACACACCAGGGCATGAACAATATACCCGCAATATGGCAACAGGCGCTTCAACCAGTCATCTTTCCATTTTATTGATCGATGCCCGCAAAGGTGTTCAGGAACAAACCCGCCGTCACAGTTTTATCAGCACCTTGCTGGGTATTCGTCACGTGGTGGTGGCAATTAATAAAATGGATTTAGTTGAATATCAAAAAGAGATATTTGAACAGATTAAGCACGATTATTTGAATTTCGCGGCACAACTCCCGACTGACTTAAATATCTATTTCGTTCCTATCTCGGCGTTAGAAGGGGATAATATCGTTACCCGCAGCGAGAACATGGCGTGGTATACGGGAGAAACGTTACTGGATATCCTGGAATCCGTGGACGTAAAAACAAAAGCGGCAGAACAGCCCTTGCGTTTCCCGGTCCAGTACGTCAATCGTCCCGATCTTGATTTTCGTGGATACAGCGGCACATTGTCTTCAGGAATTTTACGGCAAGGTCAGCAAATAAAAGTGATGCCATCTGGTGTGGTTTCTACGGTGGAAAGAATTGTTACTTTTAATGGTGATCTCATCTTTGCCGTACCCGGAGAAGCGATTACCCTCGTATTAAAAGATGAAATCGATATCAGCCGTGGTGACTTATTGATTGCCGTTGAAGATCACATGAATGCGACCCGCCACGCTCTGGCTGATGTCGTCTGGATGTCGGAACAGCCACTGATCCAAGGGCAGAGTTTGGATATTAAAGTTGCGGGCAAAAAAAGCCGTGGCAAAGTCGATAATGTTCAATATCAGGTGGATATTAACAACCTGACACAGAAGGTCGTTGTTGAGTTACCGCTTAATGCCATTGGGCGGGTGGAATTTTCATTTGATGAACCTTTATTGCTCGACAGTTACGCGCAAAATGCGGATACCGGTGGCATTATCCTGATTGATCGCCTAACCAACGTTACCGTAGGCGCGGGATTGGTGCGTGAAATTCATGCCGATGTTGACGAAGAGGCGAAAGCATACAGTGAGTTTGAACTGGAACTTAACCGCTTAGTTCGTCGTCACTTCCCGCACTGGGGCGTACGTGATCTATTGGGAGGAAAATAAGTGGCTCAGGAGAATATCGTCTGGCATCCGCATGCTTTGGATAGGGCACAGCGGGAAAGCGCAAATGGTCATCCTGCATTGGTGATTTGGTTTACAGGGCTATCTGGCTCAGGAAAATCCACTCTTGCAGGGGCATTGGAGCAGGCATTGTTTGCACAGGGAATCAAAACGTACTTACTGGATGGTGATAATGTGCGCCACGGCCTATGCAGTGATTTGGGCTTTTCAGAAACAGATCGGCAGGAAAATATCCGACGGGTCGGTGAAGTCGCAAAATTGATGGTTGATGCAGGTTTGGTTGTTCTGACCGCATTTATTTCTCCCCAGAGAGCAGAGCGGCAAAAAATCCGTGAATCAATGGAAGAGGGGCAATTTATTGAAGTGTATGTCGACACGCCACTGGAGATATGTGAGAGCCGTGATCCCAAAGGACTCTATAAAAAAGCACGAGCGGGAACATTGCGCAATTTCACCGGAATTGATGCGGCCTATGAAGCGCCCGAACAACCAGAAGTCTATTTAGAGGGTTCACAGCCTATGGAATCTTCAATTGAAAAACTGCTTTTTGCCCTGAAAAACGGCAATATCCTGCCAACTTAACGACCAAACCCAACAAACTGTCATGAAACACATTATTATTGTTAGTGAAATAATGTGTTTCTACACTCAGTTAATTCAATATCTCGTGTCATTATCCCGTGCAATCCTGTTTTTGCTTGGCCTTATGAGTGGGTTTGCAAATGGTTTTGTGAGAGTCAGTGGCGTCATGCTTTCAGTTGTGGGATGATTAGCGAGTTTTCAGGGGGGGAGATGGGCAAACTAACGCTATTATTACTGGTTCTGCTGGGTTGGTTACAGTATTCGCTGTGGTTCGGCAAAAATGGCATTCACGATTATGTGCGGGTGAAGGCTGAAGTTGATAAACAAGAGGTTGATAACCTTAAACTGAAAGCACGTAACGAACAGTTATTAGCTGAAATTCAGGATCTTAAAGGGGGACAGGAAGCGATTGAAGAACGTGCCCGTAATGAGTTGGGCATGATTAAACCAGGAGAATCTTTTTATCGTATGGTGCCTGATACCTCAAAAAATAATGCGCAGTAACTTTAAATCAAGACAGTAAATAATAATCGAAATGAATAATTCACAACTTCATCCCCCTGCTGAAATCATCGCCTTGATCCCGGCTGCGGGTATCGGTAGCCGGATGAATTCAGATTGCCCAAAACAGTATCTGAAAGTTGCCGGAAAAACGATCCTTGAACATACCCTGACAGCACTGCTTGAGCATCCTCGTATACAACGCGTTATTATCGCGCTGAATCCTGCTGATACACAATTTGCGCAATTACCTATCGCTTCTGATCCAAGAATAATGACTGTCATTGGCGGTGAAGAACGTGCTGATTCAGTATTGGCTGGATTAGATTATCTGAGTGATTTGGCTACAGACAAGGCAATCTGGGTCTTAGTGCATGATGCAGCCCGTCCTTGTCTGCATAGAAATGATCTTGATAGCTTGTTGCGGGTGATTGATCACAACACAGAGTCTCTTGACCTATGTGGCGGGCTTCTGGCATCTCCGGTGAGGGATACGATGAAACGCACGGTATCGCTATCAGTGGCAGGATCATCCACACTTTCCCCTCCCTTGATTGCTCATACCGTTGACCGTAACGGACTTTGGCATGCTTTGACCCCCCAGTTATTCCCTTTGCAGCTATTGCGTGATTGCTTGCTCAAGGCACTTGCAGATCAAGCCTGCATCACCGATGAATCTTCGGCGCTTGAACATTGTGGTTATCGTCCCGTACTGATCAAGGGACGAGCGGATAATATAAAAGTGACCCAACCTGAAGATTTGGCACTGGCTGAATTTTACCTATCCCGAAAAGCTAAGGAATCTATCGTATGAGAATTGGACACGGTTTTGATGTGCATAAATTTGGCGGAGAAGGGCCATTGGTCATTGGCGGTGTCCGCATTCCTTATGAACAAGGGTTAATTGCCCATTCAGATGGTGATGTCGCCTTACATGCAGCTACAGATGCCCTACTGGGCGCGGCAGCTTTGGGTGATATTGGTAAATTATTTCCCGATACCGATCCTGCCTTCAAAGGCGCAGATAGCCGTGAGCTACTGAAAGAAGCCTACCGCCGCATTCGTGCGAAGGGCTATCGGCTGGGAAACCTGGATATCACGATTATCGCACAAGCGCCGAAAATGCTGCCACATATTCCCCAGATGCGGGTTAATCTGGCAGAAGATCTTGAATGCCATATGGACGATATTAACGTCAAAGCGACAACAACAGAAAAATTGGGATTTGTTGGGCGTAAAGAAGGCATTGCCTGCGAAGCGGTTGCTTTGTTGGTTAAAGAGTAAACAGATAAAAGAAATCAGCATGACATTGAGTAAATTACATTGGCTTTATGGCCAGCCGGAAGCGACCGGTATTGTTAAAGCCACACCAGAAGATTTTATTGTTCGCGAAGATTTGGGATTTTCTCCTGATGGAGAGGGCGAACACTTAATGGTATATATCCGTAAAACAGGATGTAACACCCAATTTGTCGCGGATCAGCTTGCCTGTTTTGCCAAAATACCGGCTCGCGCTGTCAGCTATGCGGGATTGAAAGATCGCAACGCAGTGACGGAACAGTGGTTCTGCTTACACTTACCGGGGAAACAAGATCCGGATTTAGCGGCATTTCAACTTGAAGGTTGTGAAATGCTGGCAACGTCCCGCCAGAAACGTAAGCTGCGGATTGGCGCATTGAAAGGCAATGATTTCATTCTGGTATTAAGAGACATTTCTGACCGACAATCGGTGGAAAAACGCTTGCAGCAGATAGCGCAGACCGGCGTTCCAAATTACTTTGGTGAACAGCGTTTCGGGCGGGATGGACAAAATTTAGTTCAGGCTCAACGCTGGGCAGCTAATGAAATCCATGTCAAAGAACGCAACCGCCGCAGTTTTTATCTTTCTGCCTGTCGCAGCGCGATGTTTAATGCTGTTGCCAGCCGACGTATAGCTCAGGATGAACACCAAAAGGTAAAAAATGGCGATGCATTACAATTAACAGGGCGTAGTAGCTGGTTTGTCGCTGATGAATCTGAATTGTCGGTATTGCAGCAACGGGTTATGGGTGGAGAATTACAAATAACGGCTCCTTTACCGGGTGATAAGGCATTAGGAACGCAGCATCAGGCTTTGGATTTCGAACAACAATGCTTATTGGATTATGAGGATTTTTGGGGATTAGCCAAACGTGAACGTGTGGAGAGCGCCCGTCGGGCAATATTGGTGAAACCACTTAACTTGCGTTGGGAATGGCAAGATGACCAAACAGTCACTCTGCATTTCTCTTTGCCATCTGGTAGCTTTGCCACCAGTGTTGTTAGAGAACTGATCAATCAGGATCTCGGCTCTTCCCTTGATGTGGCGTGATTGCACAGTACTCTACAAAACTGTCAACGTCATGCTAAGATCAAACACACACAGGATAATTTACATTATTAACCTATTTTATTTTAGTAAAATCAATGAGATATATCAATGCTGCGGATATTGCTGAGTAACGATGATGGTGTCACCGCACCGGGTATTCAAACCTTGGCGGCGACATTGCGGAAACACTATCATGTTCAGGTCGTTGCACCTGACCGTAACCGTAGTGGGGCGTCGAATGCCTTAACGCTGGATCGCCCTTTGCGCATCAACACACTGAACAATGGTGATATTTCTGTTCAGGAAGGTACACCGACGGATTGTGTCTATTTGGGCGTGAATAATCTGGTACTCCCTCGTCCTGACATTGTCGTTTCTGGCATCAACTGTGGCCCTAACCTTGGTGATGACGTGATTTACTCTGGTACGGTCGCGGCTGCAATGGAAGGACGCCACTTAGGCTTACCCGCATTGGCGGTATCACTCAATGGTGACCAACATTACGAAACGGCGGCAGAAGTGACCATGCGTTTATTAGCGTTGCTGCAAAAATTCCCATTGAGAGCAGGTAATATTCTGAATGTTAACGTACCTGATATTCCCCTTGAACAGATCAAAGGGTTTCGGGTGACGCGATGCGGTCGCCGTAGTGCTGCTGAGCAAGTCTATGCGATGGAAGATCCCAAAGGCAATATGCTCTATTGGCTAGGCCCTCCGGGAGAAAAAAGTGATTTTGGGCCTGAAACAGATTTTGCTGCGGTAGAAGAAGGACTTGTCTCCATTACCCCTTTGCAAGTGGACTTAACAGCTTATAAAGCCCAGGCGCGGATAAGTGATTGGTTGGCAAAAGTCGGGGATATTGGGGAATGTTAAACCGATCAATGAAAAATTTGCTGGCGCAGCTGCGTCAGCAAGGAATTCATAATGAGCCACTATTGGAGGTTATTGGCAAAGTCCCTCGAGAATGTTTTGTTGATGAAGCTCTCGCCCATAAGGCGTATGAAAACACCGCACTGCCTATTGGTCATGGGCAAACGATATCTCAACCCTATATTGTTGCTCGCATGACTGAGTTGCTGAATTTAACCCCGGCATCCAACGTATTGGAAATTGGAACAGGCTCAGGTTATCAAACAGCAATACTGGCCCACTTAGCCAAACGCGTTTTCTCCGTGGAGCGGATTAAAGGATTGCAGTGGCAGGCTAAACGCAGATTGAAGCAACTCGACCTACATAATATCTCAACCCGCCACGGTGATGGCTGGGATGGATGGCCATCAAAAGGACCCTTTGACGCTATTATTGTCACAGCCGCACCACCAGAAATTCCGCAGGCATTACTCCATCAACTTGCTGACGGAGGCGTGATGGTTTTACCTGTCGGCGAGCGTACTCAGTTACTGAAAGTCGTACATCGTTATGGGAATGATTTTCATGGCGATGTTATCGAACCTGTCCGTTTTGTACCCCTAATTCAAGGCGAGCTAATATAATCAGCTAATTTATTTGGGGGAATAGTTTCAAATCAGCTGTTCTTTTTTCTGAATTTAAGCAAAATGTTTCGCTTTAAATCTTTCTTAATCCTAAATTTTCATAAATCATTATTATTTTCACTTATATTTGCCTTTATGGGGGATAAAGTATGAATCTGGAAAAACCAGTGAAAAAAATAAAGTGGATAATCGCCAGTACTGTGATGGGCGTTGTGCTGATAGGTTGCAGTAATACACCAAATCGTCCAGCCCCAATCGTGAATATCGATACAAATCGTGTTTCAGATAATCATGCGATTAAAAATCGTCAGCCAGTGAATAATGCTGCCAATAGCAGTTCATCTCAAGGGCAAATTATTTATCGCCGTAACTATGAAAATATTCCCAAAGGAAGCTACAACGGGAGCACTTATACGGTTAAACATAGCGATACTTTGTTTTATATAGCCTGGATTACAGGCAGTGATTTCCGTGATCTGGCTCTCAGAAATAATATTTCAGAGCCTTATAGCTTAAATGTTGGTCAGGTGCTGAGAATAGGTAATCTAACCTCCACAAATGGTGTATTAATAGCATCAAATAGTACTAAATCAAAAATTAGTCAGGTTGATTTTCAAAAAATTAATGCGTATCCTGCAAATATTGATAAACCAAAGTCAGGAAAAATGTTGCCAAAGGCAACCGTTTCTGATGGCGACAATTCCTATCCAAAAGTATCTATCGCAACAGATACAGGGGTAAATAATGCTATTAATGGTATTGATACTATTAATAGTTGGAGGTGGCCGGCAGAAGGAAAAATTCTTGAAAACTTCTCTGATTCTCAAGGAGGAAATAAAGGCATTGATATTGCGGGGAGCCGTGGCCAACCCGTATTTGCTACAGCCCGTGGGAAAGTGGTTTATGCCGGAAATGCATTACGTGGCTATGGAAATCTAATAATAATAAAACATAACGATGACTACCTAAGTGCTTATGCGCACAACGACACAATGCTGGTTCGTGAGCAACAGGACGTTCAAGCGGGGCAAAAAATTGCCACTATAGGTAGCACCGGAACAAGTTCAGTAAGATTGCATTTTGAAATTCGCTATAAGGGAAAATCCGTAAACCCGCTGCGCTATCTTTCGCAGCGATAAACCGGGGCAGGGATCTGAAATTCCTGCCCGCATTATCATGGGTAGGAGCAGCTGATGAGCCAAAGTACGCTTAAAGTTAATGAGTTGTATGATGATGCGAATTTAGACGAAAATAGCATGGAAGCTGATGACTTTGATGAAGTGTTGCTGAAAGATGAGGATGATATAACTGGTCTTGATGAAGATTTGGATTTGTTGCAAGGAGTAAACCAACGGGTTCTTGATGCAACACAGCTTTATCTCGGAGAGATTGGTTTCTCACCTCTGCTGACAGCAGAGGAAGAGGTTCTTTTCGCCAGACGAGCACTACGAGGGGATGTTGCTGCACGCCAACGCATGATTGAAAGTAACTTGCGATTGGTGGTAAAAATATCCCGCCGATATAGCAATCGTGGATTAGCACTGCTAGATCTGATTGAAGAAGGTAACCTTGGGCTTATTCGTGCAGTGGAAAAATTTGATCCTGAAAAAGGTTTTCGTTTTTCTACTTATGCAACATGGTGGATCCGTCAAACCATTGAACGTGCCATTATGAATCAAACTCGCACAATTCGCTTGCCTATTCACATTGTCAAAGAATTGAACGTCTATTTACGTACTGCAAGAGAACTGGCACACAAATTGGACCATGAACCCAGTATCGAAGAAATTGCGGAAAAACTGGATAAACCTATTGAAGATGTAAGTCGTATGATGCGGCTGAACGAACGCATTACTTCTGTCGATACACCAATGAGTGGTGATTCAGATAAGGCATTATTGGATATTTTATCTGATGAAAATGATTCAGGGCCAGAAACAACCATTCAAGATGATGATATGAAACAGAGTATCGTGAAATGGTTGTTTGAGCTGAACGCAAAACAGCGCGAAGTTTTGGCCCGTCGTTTCGGTTTGCTTGGATACGAAGCAGAAACATTGGAAGATGTTGGGAGAGAAATTGGTTTAACAAGAGAGAGAGTTCGTCAGATTCAAGTTGAGGGATTGCGCCGTCTTAGAGACATATTGCATACCCAAGGTTTGAATATAGAATCATTATTCCGTACTTAATTTTTTATTCCTGAGAACGTATACCTAAGAAATTTAAAATTGCAGCGTTAGTGGAAAATAGATGAATTTCCAGAAACAAAGATAATTAGATAACTTGGTGATGGCGAGAGTAGAAGTAATTCCAAAAGTGATAATTGAAAAGATAAAGGAATAGAGAAGATAGGCAGTAATCTTAAGGTGGGCTTATTTAGCCCATCTTTTATTTACGCATTTATACTCGATAAACTTCAAGTTGCAATCCGCAAGACGACGCGAGGCCTTATATTTCCCCGCTGTGCGGGGAAATATAACACGCATCTTGAAGCCGGATTGGTATATATTTTTATTACCATTTGGTGTGGCACTTATCAAAGTGAGATAATCGGAACACCACTATGAAATTTAAAATCATGATCGTGAGTTTGAATAAGTTCTGCTTCAACCAGGCCGAAATAATTCACTCTTTCGGTAATATCTTCTTTAGATATTGACTGAGCGAGCATCAAATAATCTTGGTAATGGCGGGCTTCTGAACGCAGCAGAGAAATATAAAACTTACCCAAATCCTCATCCAGATGAGGAGCCAATTTTGCGAAACGTTCGCATGAGCGAGCTTCAATATAAGCACCAATAATTAATTTATCGACCAACGTATAAGGTTCATGATTGGTAACATGCTGAAACAGGGATTTAGCATAGCGGCTGGCACTGATACTGTCATAGTTTATCCCTCTGGCATCCATGATTTCTAATACTTGATAAAAATGATGCAACTCTTCCTTAATTAATAACACCATCTTATCGATAAGATCTTGACTATAACGTGATTTTGCCCGCGCGGTAATTTGCTTGGTGGCCTGATTTTTTCCTTTCAATGAATGGATATCCCCCATTTTTTTATAGACAAAATCTTCATAAGGCTGAAACCAAGCCAGCAGAGCATCCGCACTCTCAGGGTCGACGGCATATTTACGAATTAAGAACATAGCACTTTGTGCCGCTTTCAATTCACACAGTAGATGATCGCGCAATAAAATGGGCAAATTCTCTGGCCGCCGCGCTTTTTCTACCCATTGCTCGGGAGTTTCGCACTGTAAAATTTGATAAATGGGCGCTAACAGATTAGTATCAAACGTCATTGTTGTTCCCTGCATGGCTGTTTCATTCACGGCTAAACCATATCTTTCAGACGATAAATCCACTCTAATGCCTGACGTGGTGTCAAGGTATCTGGATTCAGGTTTTCCAATGCTTCAACTGCCGGAGAAGTTTCTTCTGTCAGCAGGGTTAACTGTGGTGTATCGACATGGCCTACTGCCGCATTATTGGAGAGTGATTCCAGCTCTTTCAATTTTTGGCGCGCACGTTTAATGACATCGCGTGGAACACCGGCCAGCGAAGCAACGGCCAATCCGTAACTCTTGCTTGCTGCCCCTTCCTGTACACTGTGCATGAAAGCAATGGTATCGCCATGTTCGACAGCATCAAGATGAATATTGACGACCCCTTCCAGTTTCTCAGGCAGTGTTGTCAGTTCGAAATAGTGGGTTGCAAACAGGGTCATTGCTTTGATGCGATTAGCTAAATTTTCCGCACAGGCCCACGCCAGGGATAAACCATCATAAGTTGATGTCCCACGACCGATCTCATCCATCAAAACCAGACTGTGTTCAGTCGCGTTATGCAAGATGTTGGCCGTTTCAGTCATTTCCACCATAAAGGTAGAGCGTCCTGATGCCAGGTCATCGGATGCACCGACACGCGTAAAGATGCGATCTACAGGGCCAATAACCGCTTTTTCGGCAGGAACAAAGCTTCCAATATAAGCCATCAACGTGATCAACGCCGCCTGACGCATATAGGTACTTTTTCCCCCCATATTCGGCCCTGTAATAATCAGCAAACGGCGCTGTGACGAGAGCGTTAAGGGGTTAGAAATAAACGGTTCGCTTAATACTTGTTCGACAACCGGATGCCGACCGCCAGTGAGCTGAATACCCACTTTATCGGTTAGTATCGGGCGGGTGTAATTTAGCGTTTCAGCACGTTCGGCAAGATTTGCCAGTACATCCAGCTCTGACAGTGCTTCGGCACAAGTTTGCAAATCGGCCAGATGAGGCAGTAACAGATCGAACAACGCTTCGTACAGAGCTTTTTCGATGGCAAGTGCTTTACCTTTGGACGTCAGCACTTTGTCTTCATATTCCTTTAATTCAGGAATGATATAGCGTTCTGCGTTTTTCAGCGTTTGACGACGAACGTAATGGATAGGGACTAAATGGCTTTGTCCACGACTGACCTGAATATAGTAACCATGTACCGAATTAAAGCCCACTTTCAGGGTATCAATGCCAAGTTTTTCACGTTCGCGGATCTCCAGTTTATCCAGATAATCACTGGCACCATCGGCCAGTGCTCGCCATTCATCCAATTCAGCATTATAGCCTGTGGCAATGACGCCACCATCACGCACCAGAACAGGAGGCGTTTCGACAATCGCATTCTCCAGCAGAATCTGCAATTCATCAAAATGTCCCACACGCTGCTGTAGTACTTGGATATAAGGGGCATCGGAGGATGTCAGGATCTGATGAATATCAGGCAATTGCTGAAAAGCATGGCGCATTCTGGCCAGATCACGGGGACGAGCAGAGCGGAGAGCAAGACGGGCAAGCACACGCTCTAAGTCACCGACCTGCCGCAAAAACGGTCGTAATTCATAACCGATTTCCTGTAATGCAGAAATCGCTTGATGGCGATTTTCCAGCATAACTTTATTGCGGGTTGGTGAATGCAGCCAGCGTTTCAGCATTCGGCTGCCCATCGGTGTCACACATTGATCGAGTACCGCCGCCAGCGTATTCTCAGTGCCACCGGACAAATTTTGTGTCAGCTCCAGATTACGGCGGGTGGCGGCATCCATAATGACCGTTTCTTGTAGGCGCTCCATCGTAATGCTGCGAATATGGGGTAATGTGGTGCGTTGTGTATCTTTGACATATTGCAGCAAACAGCCTGCTGCACGCAGGGCGAGCGTCGCTTTTTCCACCCCGAAGCCAATCAGGTCACGGGTGCCAAATTGCAAATTAAGTTGCTGTCTTGCTGTATCCAGCTCAAATTCCCACATCGGGCGTCGGCGCAAGCCATGACAACGTTCAATCAACGCCATATGCTCAAAGGTTTCAGGATAAAGCAATTCCGCGGGACGGGTGCGTTGCAATTCTGCGGCAATACTATCTTGATCGGGCATTTCAGAAACGCGGAAACGACCGGAGGTGATATCCAGCGTCGCGTAACCAAAGCCCTGATTATCATGCCAGATAGCGGCGAGCAGATTATCCTGACGTTCTTGTAGTAAAGCTTCATCAGTAACGGTGCCGGGAGTGACAATACGCACAACTTTGCGCTCAACAGGGCCTTTACTGGTTGCAGGATCACCAACTTGTTCGCAGATCGCCGCAGATTCACCGAGTTGTACCAGTTTTGCCAGATAGTTTTCGATTGCGTGATAAGGAACACCCGCCATCGGAATAGGCTGACCTGCCGATTGCCCGCGCTTGGTTAGGGAGATATCCAGCAACCTCGCCGCTTTTTTTGCATCGTCATAAAACAACTCGTAAAAATCCCCCATTCTATACAGCAGCATAATATCGGGGTGCTGCGCTTTCAGACGCAGATACTGCTGCATCATGGGGGTGTGGCTATCTATATCCTTTGCTGGAGATTCTTTCATATTGACTTGATTCAATTCTATTATTCCTGTTGACTCAGTTGGGCCATCGACGCTAAGTCAACCCATCTAAATGACAAAACCTAAATATAATCAGCTAAGGATGGAACGCTAATAGACCTCATCCTGGGCGAAAACGCTATCTTATCACTGATAATCTGTGTGATTCATCTGTGGATGCGATGAGAAGATCTAAATGGTAGGTTAGCAGGATTACTCGCAGGAATGTATCAGATTTTTTCACAATTCAGCAGGATTGCGAAGCAGCTCGATTGTTGTTTGGTTTGAGTCATGCTGCCAAATAACAAATAATAAGAAAGCCGATGGCATACAGCACTTGAATTCTATCAGCGATATTGAGAATTGGCGGACTTAGAGGAAATTAGAAAAAGCCTGGATTTAAATAAATGTTGGCTTGAACTCTTCACTAATGCAGGAGCATGATTAAAAAGGAATCTACATAACTTGTGTTAAGAGAAAAAATAATATGACAAGAAACAACGGAATACTGATAAAAAATAGGGACGAAATAGAGAAGATGGAAATAGCGGGGCGTTTGACTGGTCAGGTACTTGAAGCCGTCCGTCCGATTATTGTGCCCGGTGTCACAACTTTTGAAATTGATTCATTTTGCCATGATTACATCATCAATACCCTTGATGCGATACCGGGTAGCTTAGGGCAATATGGTTTTCCTTATACAGTCAATACCTCAGTAAATCACGTTGTTTGTCATGGCTGGCCTTCGGAAAAGAAGCTGAAAAATGGGGATATTGTTAATGTGGATGTTACCGTCAAAAAAGAGGGATATTATGGCGATAGCAGCATCACATTTTGTGTCGGAGATGTGCCGTCCCATGCCAAACGTTTGGTTAATGTGACTCAAGAGTGCTTATATAAGGCAATTAAAATTGTCAAACCAGGCATCACGCTGGGAGATATTGGTCATACGATACAGCAACATGCCGAAGCAAATAATTACACGGTGGTACGTGAATATTGTGGGCACGGTATTGGCTGCAATATGCATGAGGAACCACAAGTTTTGCATTATGGCAAGGCGGGAGAAGGTATTATCTTGGAAGAGGGAATGACTTTCACCATTGAGCCTATGATCAACCAAGGCAAAAAGGATATTAAACTGCATAAAGATGGTTGGACTGTAACAACCAAAGATCGTCGGTTATCAGCTCAGTTTGAGCATACGATCTTGGTAACCCGTGATGGTTTTAACGTGTTAACGCTGCGGGATGAAGAACGCGAAATTTTTGCACGTTACCTGTCGATCACTCAATAAATGACAATTTATTATGTGATAGTGATTCCCAATACTGTGTTGTGCAGTGTTGGGTTTATAGAAATTTAACTACGGCTATGTGAAATTACAGGGTGATTATGTCTTGGCTTTATAAAAACAAGAATCTTTCTTGTTTTATTGTTCTCTTTTTTCTTATTTTTCTGATACATAAATGTTTAGGGTATCAATTAAAACTCATATATGTCTTTAGTGCCTTTGCACTCTTTTTATTTTTGGCTGCTATCAGTAGACGAATATATATCTTTTTGATTGCTTTTTTTTCCTTGATAGGAATGCTCTATACCCCGATTGGTCTCAATTACGGTTATCCAGACATCAATGCGGTGGGATCATTAATCTATACAAATAGGAATGAAACAGCGGAATATATTAGTGGCCTTTCTGTTTCAACCTATTTAACTGCGATAGCTATTTTTGTTCTGATGATATTTTCACTTAAGCTAAATGTCATCTTAACAGGCAAAAGTAAAAAGTGGCTGTTTACCCTGTTTTTTATTTCGGCTTTCTGGTCCCCAGCCAAAGGGTATATAAAATCGGGTTTTGAAGATAGCTCGGAACTTTTGAATACCAGTTTACCGGAAGTTCGTTTTTTCAGTGATGTCTATCAGAGCTACAAGCAAGTCATGTCAGAAAATCACCGATTTGCCAAGATAATTCAATATCGGGATGACTGGCAGCCAGTGGTGAAAGAAGAGAAATACGATACTTATATCATGGTGATTGGTGAGAGCGTCCGAAAAGATTTTATGAGTGTCTATGGGTTCCCGGATAAAAATACCCCTTGGTTGGATAATGCGAATGCTACCGTGTTAACCCACTATATTTCTGCGGCACCCTCGACACAGTTGTCGTTGACTAACTCTCTGGCCGTTCGTGAAGCAAATGAAATTCAACTGAACAACAGTCTTGTTTCACTGGCGAAAAAAGCGGGATTTGAAACTTACTGGCTGTCCAACCAGGGAATGAAGGGAGGGTTTGATTCTCCTGTCGCACTGATTGGGCAGCAGGCCACTCATTATACTTTTCTGAAAGAAGGCAATTCAGATGATCGCAGTTATATGCCGGATGAAAATTTATTGCCTTATATTCGCAAAGCATTAGGGAAGAATGAGCAAAAAAAGAAGCTGATTATTATTCACTTAATGGGTTCGCATCCACAACCTTGCACCAGAACGAATGATAAATACGGCACCTATTTTCATTCCAAAAATATTTCATGTTATCTTCAGAGTATTCATAATACGGACAGCCTGCTAGCTGACATTGAAAGTATTGCCAATAAAAATCAATTGCACTGGACAATGCTTTACTTTGCGGATCATGGTTTGTCGCTTGTGAATAAGAATACAGATAGCGAGAATCTGACCCATAACGATAGTAATAAGCAGAACTATCAAGTTCCCTTTATTATTACCGGTTATGACTATGGCATTAAAAATGCCGACAAGAACACAGTAAGCAAAAATATCATAGATGCTCACCGCAGCGGTTTGAATCTACTGTCTATGTTATCCACATGGTTGGGAATTGAAGAACCTCGCCTGGTATCTAAATGTGCTTGGTTTTCCAACCAAGCGTGTCCGAACCAACATACAGTGATTTCATTCAGTAACGAATATAAAGACTTTAATTACCTAAAGGATGACGCCATCAACTTCGATTGATGAATATACCTTCGTCTTGCAATTTATTGAGGAAGTGAGTTACCTCACAAAATCTGGCTCATGCTTTATATGTATGAACCACTGATTGGGGGATTTTGACCGCTTAATGTTGGTATTCAACCGCTGAGTAAGATCCTCTCCCTCTTATCAGGGAGAGTTTTATATCATAGTGCAGTGTGACGAGGAGTATATACCTTTTAATGGGTATCGCTTCCTGCCGGCTGTAGATGGTCGGTTTATGGAGAAGGAAGTAAAAATTAAATAATGACTTGCTGTTCGTCTTACTGTGGAAAAGGACGTTTTATGAAGAATAATAAATTGTTAAAACATATCCCCTGGATGATGTTGGGGATAATTGGCGCATTCTGTCTTGGAGTCGTTGCGCTACGTCGGGGAGAACACGTTAGTGCTTTGTGGATCATTGTCGCTTCCGTAGCCGTTTACTTGGTTGCTTATCGGTATTACAGCCTGTATATCGCCACGAAGGTGATGAAGCTGGATGCCACGCGAGCAACGCCTGCTGTTGTCAATAATGATGGTTTGAACTATGTTCCCACCAATAAAAATGTCCTGTTTGGTCACCATTTTGCCGCCATCGCGGGGGCCGGTCCATTAGTCGGGCCAGTATTGGCGGCACAGGTCGGTTATCTGCCAGGAACATTGTGGTTGTTAGCAGGGGTAGTGCTTGCCGGAGCGGTGCAGGACTTTATGGTGCTGTTTATCTCCTCCCGCCGTAATGGGGCATCACTGGGTGAGATAGTCAAGGAAGAGATGGGGCGTGTACCAGGCACAATAGCGCTGTTTGGTTGCTTCTTAATCATGATCATCATTCTGGCAGTACTGGCCTTAATCGTCGTGAAAGCATTGGCAGAAAGCCCGTGGGGCGTATTTACTGTTTGTTCGACAGTGCCAATTGCGCTTTTCATGGGGATCTATATGCGATATATCCGTCCGGGGCGTGTGGGTGAAGTCTCGGTGATCGGTATTTTCCTGCTAATTGCCGCCATTTGGTTTGGTGGTGTTGTCGCCGCAGATCCTTACTGGGGACCCGCGCTGACTTTTAAAGATACCACCATCACTTATGCGCTGATCGGATATGCATTTATCTCTGCATTATTGCCCGTTTGGCTTATTTTGGCACCGCGTGACTATCTGGCAACTTTCCTGAAAATTGGGGTTATTGTTGGTCTTGCAATTGGGATTGTCATCCTGAACCCTGAACTGAAAATGCCCGCCGTCACACAATATATTGATGGTACAGGGCCAGTCTGGAAAGGAACGTTGTTCCCATTCTTGTTCATTACTATTGCTTGTGGCGCGGTGTCTGGTTTCCATGCCCTGATCTCTTCGGGGACGACGCCTAAACTGTTGGCAAATGAAAAAGATGCCCGCTTCATTGGTTATGGTGCGATGTTAATGGAATCGTTTGTGGCGATCATGGCATTGGTTGCTGCATCCATTATTGAACCGGGGCTGTATTTTGCGATGAATACCCCTCCGGCAGCTCTGGGCATTACCATGCCTGATTTGCATAATTTGGGTACTGCCGAAGCGCCAATGATCATGGCCTCTTTGCAAGAAGTCACGAGCCATGCGGCAACGACCGTCAGTTCCTGGGGCTTTGTGATTTCACCCGATCAAATTCTGCAAACGGCAAAAGACATTGGTGAGCCATCCGTTCTGAACCGCGCAGGGGGAGCGCCAACCTTGGCCGTGGGTATTGCCCATGTATTCCATCAGATCATGCCTGCGGCAGACATGGGCTTTTGGTATCACTTTGGTATTCTGTTTGAAGCGTTGTTTATCCTGACGGCGCTGGATGCAGGTACACGCTCTGGCCGTTTCATGTTGCAGGATCTTCTGGGTAACTTTGTTCCATTCCTGAAAAAAACGGACTCTTTGATTGCGGGTATTATTGGTACAGCCGGTTGTGTTGGCTTATGGGGTTATTTGCTGTATCAAGGTGTGGTTGATCCATTGGGTGGCGTCAAGAGCTTGTGGCCGCTATTTGGTATCTCCAACCAGATGTTGGCTGCCGTTGCGTTGGTATTGGGTACGGTTGTCTTGATCAAGATGAAACGCACCCGATATATCTGGGTAACGGTGATTCCTGCGATTTGGTTGTTGATTTGTACCACATGGGCGCTGGGGCTGAAATTATTCAGTGATAACCCACGGCTTGAAGGCTTCTTCTTTCTGGCGAAAGAATACAAGCAGCGAATTGCCGAAGGGGGTGCAGAATTAACAGCTCAGCAAATCAGTAACATGAATCATATTGTTATAAACAACTACACCAATGCGGGCTTAAGTATTTTGTTCCTAATTGTGGTGTATAGCATCATTATTTATGGTATCAAAACTGCGATCAAAGCAAGTAAGAACCCAGAGCGTACCGATAATGAAACGCCTTATGTTCCGCTTCCTGAAGGTGGGGTGAAAGTCTCTTCTACGCACTGATGCGATACGAAAACTGATACCAGCCAAGTCATTTCGTATCAGTAACAGCGATACCCCACATAATTGACTTTGTATTATGTGGGGTATTTTTTATTGGAAAGCGATTCCTTATATACTCGATAAACTTCAAGTTGCAATCCGTAAGACGACGCGAGGCCTTTTGAAGTTGGATAGGTATAGAACAAAGAACAAGCCTTGGAGAACAATTTATGTTTGGTCATCTTGGTCGGGCAGGCAAGTATTTGGGGCAGGCTGCCCGCATGTTGGTGGGCGTTCCCGACTATGACACCTATGTACAACATATGAAGGAAAACCACCCAGATAAGCCTTATATGTCTTATGAAGAATTTTTTCGCGAACGTCAGAATGCTCGCTATGGTGGCGATGGCAAAGGCGGGATGCGTTGCTGTTAGTGAAAAATCGGGAAACGAAAATGCAACCAATATCAGTCACGATCCTGAGCGGTTTTTTGGGTTCAGGCAAAACGACGCTGCTGCGTCATATTCTTAATGCCAATCATGGTTATAAAATCGCCGTCATTGAAAATGAATTTGGCGAAGTCCCTATTGATAATGAATTGATTGGTGATCGGGCAACTCAGATTAAGACATTAAGTAACGGATGCATCTGTTGTAGTCGTTCGAATGAGCTGGAAGATGCATTATTGGATCTGCTGGATAGCTTGGATAAAGGGCAGATCGACTTTGACCGCTTGATTATCGAATGTACAGGCATGGCTGATCCTGGCCCGATTACGCAGACTTTCTTTTCCCATGAAATTTTGTGTCAGCGTTTTTTGCTCGATGGCATTATTACGCTGGTGGATGCGGTTCACGCGGAACAACAGTTAGATCGTTTTTCCATTGCACAGGCGCAGATAGGATATGCAGACAGTATTCTTTTAACCAAAACAGATGTTGCTCCCGTTCATGATGCTTTAGTTGAACGTTTGCAGCGAATCAATGCCAGAGCACCCATTCACAAGATTATTCAAGGTGAAGCTGATTTAGACTTACTGTTCGATATCGAAGGTTTTATGTTGAATGACAAACTGACGGTTTCGGCACCTATTTTTCGATTTGTACCCAAACAACAAAATTCGGTTCAGTCGATTGTCATTAACTTGGCGTACCCAGTTGAACTGCTAGAAGTTTCTAACCTGATGGAAGAGCTATTACTGAGTTTCGCGGATAATCTCCTGCGATACAAAGGCATTCTTGCTATCAAAGAAGAACCACGGCGGTTACTGTTTCAAGGGGTTCAGCGTCTGTATAGCGCAGATTGGGATAGAGAATGGCGCGATAATGAAGTACGTGAAAGTGTGCTGGTTTTTATTGGTATAGATCTGCCGGAACAGAAAATTCGTGAAAAATTTGCGGAATGGGTTGAAGCATAATTGATTGGGTAATCACTTTTTGTGGAATTTTAATTGATAATTTTTATTTCTTATTGAGCAGTGAAGTTATTTATATAAATTCGCTGCTCAAGTTTAAATGAAAATTTATATATTGACCGGTTGAGCTTAAGTTTTTTTAAAGAATAAACTTAGGTTATTTAACAGGTGGAAAACAATAAAAATAAAATAAATTTACAAATTGAGTTTGCCATACGTAAAAAATAGTCCTTTATCTTAGATTTTCATGGCATTGTCTATTTTATCTGCCAGCAATCTCCACAAATTCATTAGTGGAGATTGTTACAATAACCGATCATGTTAGTGAAAACAGCAGAAAAAATAACACAACTATTTAGAGTGAGACTCCCAAATTCTGGAAAAACGTTTCACATTACTGGCGGTGTAAATTACAGTATGTGAAATATTACGGTGTCCGAGATAGTCTTGAATCAAGCGGGTATCACGACCGAGATCAGCTAAAGCATAACCACAAGCGTGCCTTAACATATGCGGATGTGGAGAAACACTGACAGATGCCTGCTTTCCATAACGTTTTAATAAACCATAAACTTGTTGCCGTGAAACAGGACCCGATTTTTGAGAGAGAAATACCCACGGAGAATCGGCTTCACGCCATTTTTGACGAATATCTAGCCATTTATTTAACGCTTCAATTTCCTCTGGAATTAAAGGATGTGTGGTTGAAAGCCCACCTTTTAACCGTCTGATGTGAATGATCGCTGAATTCAAATCGAGATCAGATAGGCATAGATTACATAACTCACTTACCCTAAAGCCGTGAATGAAACACATTAACAGCATGCAATAATCCCGCTCTGCGTGACGTCCTTGTTTTGTTGCTGCCAAAATTGCGTCTATTTCGTATCGGGTTAAAAACTTACGTTGTTTCATGAAATTATCATTCCTATGAAATCAGAGAGATAAATTGTGAACAGCAAGGTATTTAAGTTAATCGAATACAACAAAACATTAATGTTTTTTAAACATGATTAGCTAAATGCCTGATTAATTTAATTGGAATAACGCAAATAAAAAGTTGCTGCTTATTTTTAATGAAAATGCTAATTGAAATCGTATAAATACGTGTTATGTGATTCTGATACACAGAATGAGGCAATCATAAATAGAATTCCATATATAAAAACAGCTCTATTGAACTTTACAACTAATCATTTAGCTTGGTTTGTTTTTTAGTTTTTTATTCTTTTAAAAATCCTTTTAAGTGTATTGGGTTTGTATTTTTACTGCATTTAGTGGAAAAAGTAAATGATTTATCTAATTTGTTTAGATAACGCTTTATTATTGATTGAAAATTAACTCTTATTTGGTGTTTTTGAAATAATATTTTTATTTTTTGTTTATTATTGGATTTTTATTCTGAGTGACTGCGTTTTTGAGAGAAAAAAGGGGAAATATTGAGGGAGGTTAAGGGATAATGCTTGGAATAACATCAGGTTAAAGTAAGGGTTTTCGTTAACTTGATAACATTTGTTATAGTTTCTTTTGTTTATTATATTTTTATTTGGACTGCGCTTTTTGGTTGTTTTTTGTTCATTTTGTGAAATTAAATTAAATAGATATTTTTCATGATTAATTAAATATATACCAATCCAACTTCAATATGCGTGTTATATTTCCCTGCGCAACGGGGAAATATAAGGCCTCGCGTCGTCTTGCGGATTGCAACTTGAAGTTTATCGAGTCATCCTTAAAAGGATTCTTTAATGAATAAATGAAGGCGATTTTGTAGGACGTTGATTAGTTGAATGCGCCTTATATCCCCTAACAGAGAAAGACGAGGATATAGGGCGCACGGGGTAAACCTTAATAATAAGCCCTCATATCAGGAGAAGGCCAGGAAAGGGGAAATACAGAGCAAGATCCCAGTAAAGATGATCAAGATGAGCGATATCCCTTTGTAATGGTGTAGTCCAGGGAGCTTGTAGACCAAATAAGCCGGAATAAGGCAGCCAACAATGCCAAATATTGGGCTACAAATAGAAGTAAAACTTAATACCGGGGCATTCAGGAGGATAGCGCCCCATGCCAATAAGATGGCAAAAACCATGATGCTTTTTTGTACCCACTTTTCATTGATCTTTTCGGCAGGCACCAGGCGATTAAGAATATTCATGGCAATGCCTTGGCTGGCTTCGCGAAACCCAAGGTAAACACCAAAAAACGCAGTCATCACGGCAAAGACATTGAGCATGATACTGACGGCAATAACCCAACCGCCGGGAAAGAATTGGGCGGCAATGGCTAATGCTGAAATATTCTGTTCATAGGCTTTGAGCGCTTCATCATGTCCCATTGCCAGCGTAAAAGAGATGGCATAGAAAAATACGGTACAAAACAGGATACCAAAGGCAATGTTCATAGCTCGCAGTGCCTTGTGACGGGCAACTTCACGGTTTTTCTCCCGATTGCGATAAGAAATCACCATTGGGCTAAGTGTTTGGATAAACAGGATGGATGTGAGCGTAAAAGGTAACGTGATGATGGCTTGTTTGATCAATAGCCCCAGGGGAGGTAATGCTCCGATATTGTAAAGATGCCACATACCGATCATGGAAAATCCTAATGCCGCGATAACAAATAACTTTGTTATGACCATTAGACTGGATATTTTGAACAGTAATTGTTCACCTTGGGAAGCGATAGCGACTAATACACAGATTAATACCAATCCATAAAGCGGATTTTTCGATATTAATTCATCAGTGATCCCAAAGGTTTGCAGGTAAGAAGCACTATCATTGGTTATCGCAGTGGAATAAACAAACATCCAGATCACCAGCATAATAAAGTAGAGTATTCCTAACAGCATGCCCCAATTTTTACCAAGATAACCACTGATAACACTAGGATAATCTTTGCATTCTGGTGACTCGGCAAGGGTATTGATGAAGAGCCGTTGAAAGAGATACATGGCAGGATAACCAATAATGGAAGAGAGCAGAAAAACCCACAATCCCATCAATCCAACCTGAACAGGCAAGAAAACAATTCCGGCCCCGATTGCCATACCAATACTCATAATGACCCAACCGGTATCGATATGGTCAAATTTTATTGCTTTTTTCCACTCTGCCTCCGTCATGTTGGCGCGTTTGGCCGATGGCGATAACTGTGACGTGACATCATTGTTGTTTGTTGCTGTTTTCATATCTTTTAGTAAGTGAATTATCGTTTGCTGATCGTCAATGATTTCGATTTCAGGGAAAAAATTTTCCCTAAACATGCCATCTGATATGGCGTTTGGAGAACAATGTCTTCATAAAGAAGAAATTGCAAAGGGAAACGGCGTAAAAAGAGTTGCTGTTTTTATCATATTGATAAACAACGCTATTCATTCGCTATACGAAGGTATTTGTGATATTGACAATTGGAACAATTATAAAGAAAAGTTGAGTATTTTCTATTATGTTTTTATCACGTCTGTATCTGTTCAAAACACCTGGTCAGGATTTAATCCTTTTAATTATTAACATTATGCTGTATTTCAGCATATTAATCTAGATTTTTTTACTAGTGAACGGAGGCGATACCTATCTTAATCCTGCTTATTGATTAAAAATGAAAGGAAATCATAATTTAATTAGTCAGCTTTCTTTTACTATGGTTTTTTAGGTGATGAAAACTAACGGAACAGTGTCATTGATAGAATAGTATTCTATTAAAGTGTTAAGGTTAAAAATATATACTAATCCAGCATTCAAAATGCGTGTTATATTTCCCCGCGCAGTGGGGAAATATAAGGTCTCGCGTCGTCTTGCGGATTGCAACTTGAAGTTTATCGAGTATATATAGATTGTGGTTTATGTTTTATCTGAAATTAACCCGATCTAATTAATTTGATGGAATAAAGCTGATTTATAGATAATGATGAAAAAACTAAAATGTAAAGAGCTTAACGCTATTTTTCTATTTTTTAGTAACAGGAGTTAAAATTAAGTTACCAGGTGATTACTCAATAAGTATTTTTAATGATTTAAAATCAATCAATGACTTGGTTTTATCCGGCGAGTTCTTATTAATTAAATGGACTTTTACTGTAACTATATTTATTATTCCACTTTTATATTAGCGATACGATATGTTCTGTATAAAAAATAGAGCAGACTTATTTGAACCATCATTCAGGAAGATATAATAATGAAAAGAAAATTCACATTGGCTTCACTTTGTCTGGCCTCCCTCATGCTGGCCGGTTGTGCAACGGAATCTTCATCAACACTTCCAGTACAAAAAGTCACTTCTTATAAAACGACCTATGCCGGCATTCGCAGCCCGATTGCCGTGGGTAAATTCGAAAACCGTTCAAGCTACCAAAATGGCATTTTCTCTGACGGCATTGACCGTTTAGGAAACCAGTCAAAAACTATCCTTATAACGCATTTACAGCAAACAGGACGTTTTAATGTATTGGAACGCACCAACCTGGCCGAGTTGAAAATGGAAACGGACTTACAGGGTAAGGTTCAAAAATTGAAAGGAGCTAATTACATTATTACTGGTTCTGTGACTGAATTTGGCCGTAAAGAAGTGGGTGATCACCAGCTATGGGGCATTTTGGGGCGTGGCAAATCACAAATTGCTTATGCAAAAGTGATGCTGAATATTGTGAATGTAGAAACCTCTGAAGTTGTTTTCTCTTCTGCGGGGGCAGGGGAATATAAACTTTCCAGCCGTGAACTGATTGGATTCGGTAGTACTTCCCGCTATGACTCTACCTTAAATGGCAAGGTATTGGATCTGGCGATCCGTGAAGCAATTAATGATTTGGTCGCTGGTATTGATAATGGTGCATGGAAGCCAACTAACTAATTTTTAAATATAAATACCTTCTTATACACGATAAACTTCAAGTTGCAATCCGCAAGACCTTATATTTCCCCGCTGCGCGGGGAAATATAACACGCATCTTGAAGTTGGATGGGTATATATATTGATAAGTGAAATATTTTTTAGGGAAAATAGCGGTATGTATTTGATAAAAAAGACGGGGATGTTGCTGGGATCACTATTAGTAGCGGAATCATTAGTGGGATGTGTCAACGCACCTAAGACCATATATGAATGGGGAAATTACCAATCAACTCTATACCAATATTACCAGCAGGATAAAACGGGACCACAAGAGCAGCTTCAGGCATTGCAAAAAGTGGTTGAACAAGCTAAGGCTAAAGATAATCCGGTTCCACCGGGTTTGCATGCACAAATGGGATTGCTTTACAGCAATATCGGCAATATTGGGGATGCATTCCAGCAGTTTGAGATAGAGAAAAATCTATTTCCTGAATCAGCACCTTACATGGATTTTTTGTTAAGCAAGAATAAGGGAGTGAAATAATGAAGCGTTTTCTGGGGGCGATTGGTTTCTTATTTCTGCTGGTACTAGCAGGGTGCGCTAACAATAAACCGTATGATTATTCAGCCTTGAGAGAAAGCAAACCTAAATCTATTTTAGTTCTGCCTGCCATAAATAAGTCCGTAGAAGTGCAGGCTTCTGGCAGTTTTCTGTCTCAGGTGACTTACCCGCTGGCAGAATCCGGCTATTATGTTTATCCCGTTGCGGTAGTTGAAGAAACCTTCCGCCAAAATGGTGTCACAGAAGCGCAGGATATCCACGATATCAGCTATAAAAAACTGTATGACATATTTGGTGCAGATTCCGTTCTTTACCTGAATATTACCCAATACGGTACGCAATATCAGGTGATTAACAGTGATACCCGTGTCAGTGCGACAGCTCGTCTGGTGGATTTGCGCACGGGTAAACAACTGTGGAATGGTTCCGCGACAGCATCTTCCACAGAAAATGATAATTACTCCAGCGGCGGTTTGATTGGGATGTTGGTATCAGCAGCCATCTCCCAGATCGCAAATACCGTTATGGATAGAGGTCATGATATTGCAGATATCACCAGTAATCGTTTGTTAAGTGCGGGTGGATATGGATATGGCCACCTACTGTATGGCCCACGTTCAGAATTCTATGGTAAAGAAAAATTATAGGATTTGATGGGAATAAAATGCCGCAGACAAATTTGCGGCATTTTTTACTGTTATTTTTTTAACTAGACATCCAATCGCTTGGCTTGCCATCTTTTAGACTTCCAACGCCAAGAGTTCACTAACCCGCGGATCCACTCGTCGCAGAAGAATCCTATCCAGATCCCCAAGATCCCCATTCCCATAGTAATTCCTAGAAAATATCCGACTGGAATAGAGATTCCCCACATACAAATTAACGCGGTATAGAGTGGAAAACGAGCATCACCGGAAGCGCGCAGGGCATTGACCATCACAATGTTGAAAGTGCGTCCTGGTTCCAAAAATACCGAGAGCAGGAACAAAGGCAGCAGAAGTTCAACAATCTTCTGATCTTCTGTCATGAAATAGAGTAGTGGCTCCCTGAAAATCCAGAACATTAAGACGATGCCTACTGTAACAATCACACCAATTCTCAGGCTCTTCAACCCCCGAAGATAGGCATCTTCAAAACGCTTTGCTCCAACAAGGTGACCAACCATAATCTCATTGCCAATGCTGATAGAGATACCAAACAACATAATGAACAGAGATAGTTGGAAGTACAGCGTTTGCGCGGCCAGAGACATTTCACCCATCAGGCCGATAAATGCCTGTGCAGTCATATATTGCAGGATCCACACCAAATTTTCACCCGCAGCGGGTAAACCGATGTGCAGGATTTTTCCCAATATATTCTTGGACCAGCTCACGAGCAATTTAGGTTCGAGTTTGAGCTTCAAACCACAAAACAGTAATCCGAAGAGCAGAATAACAGCCACAGTACGGCCAAATACCGTAGACCACGCTACGCCTTCAAGCCCATATTGAGGTAGTCCAAAGAATCCATACAGCACGATCATATTGCCGACAATGGTCAGCAAGTTGGCAATCAGCGTGACATACATGGCCGATTTCGACTTGCCATATACCCGCATACAGGCGGCCAGAATAATTGAAATCGCTTCGGGGATCAGACAGATACCAAGAACATGCAGATAAGCGAACCCCTCTTCCATCAGATTTTCAGGCAGGTTCATGAGATGCAGGATCTTATAACCGAAGAACACTGTAACCAGCGCACAACTGAAACCCAACAGAAAATTAAAGGCGATGGAAATATGAATCGCCTGACCTGCTTTATTGCGTTTCCCTGATCCCAGATATTGCGCGATGACAACACTGCAACCTACGCTAATGAAGTTAAAAATTGTAATAAAGAGATCAAAAACATGATTACCCACTCCCATTGCAGCAAGGTAAGCAGTAGAAATATGGCTGACCATATACGTATTAATTAATAACGTCGCCATATGCAGAAAGATATCAATGAAAATCGGCCAGCTTAATGAAAAAAGCGAGCGATCAACAACATCAGACTGATGCATTAGTAAAACCTATTTATTAGAAGTGAAATGGAGGGTCTTTTGCGGTGTGACATACCCAGAAAGCATAGTTGATTTTACAGGGTTTATTGATGATTTGATAGGCAGACAAGCGATTTATGTCTTCATCTCCTGCGGTAATTGCCGTAGGAGTCAGGTGTTGTGGCATTGTTTTCCAAAAGAGTCTGATAAACACGGTAAATTGGGTTATCTTACCGTTGAGTTGTTAAGTCCAGATCATGCTCCCAATGCTTAGATATTGTGAGAAACTCCCCGCTCTTCCTCCATTGTGATCTTCATCGGCTGCACATAGTAGCCGGTAATTCACATATCCGTCACTTGGTTTTAACATGAAATTAATCTTGGAAGTATTTAAAAGGAACTTTTTATATAGGAGAGCAGGCTGAGGGAGTTCTTTGCAAGAGAACGGCATTTAACCTCATGAGGTAAGTTGATATCCTTTAAGTCATTGTAACCTAATTGATTTAGTTCTTGCATTAACTGACTATCATAGTTACTGAGATCCCACTTGTTACGTTGGGCAAAATAGATAATTGTACGTTTAATTTGAAAATCTGGGATTTGGCTATAGCCGCAGTCATGTTTTAGATAGATATAGACGGCTGTCAGATCAGCGAGATCTTCAGCTTCATTCTCAGACAGCGCTGTTGCTGGTTGAGCAAAACTAAACAGAGCCAGAATGTACGCGAATAAGGCAATTTTTTGCATAATTTCTATTATACTGATTTTCTACCGTTTTACTTAAATTAACATATTAATATCTTTGTTAGCCAAACTTTATTTGCTTCAATTTAATAAAATGGCCGTTTTTTCTGCCAGTGAGCTTATGCTATTGAGCACGATATAAATAGTCACATTCATTTTTAGCTTTGATTTGTGATTGTTAAAAAAATCAACTGGTTATTTTCCTCTCAGCCTGACCGCGTTTGAACCAGTGTCAAGCGGTATCTGGATGCATATGCAATCATTGGCCGATTTAGCGAAATAATTTCTCTTCCAAACGAAGAAGCGGGATAGCTTGCTGTCTTAGCCGCACTTGTTGCTCAGTCGTGAGCGTGCGTCATCTGTTTTCATTCATACAGGATATCAGATATGAATTTATTCCGGTTAAAAAGTGTTCTATTTCAGGGGGGGGATCCCGCCCGATATGCGATATAAGTGAATTCAAGTTGCCAGGAATGGCAAAAATAATATTGATAGCCAGAATGGGAGCGTCCATGACGGCAGATCCCTCCCTCTAACTGTAAACAAGGTGGATAGGTTACAGCAATCACTATCTAATACTTGACTCATGGTACTACGAGTGTGTAGCCGCATTCACCTCAAACCCCTATTTGTAGGTAGTCATAGATTCACCCTTCTTTTACTGTAGGTGATGAATTCTGATATGCTTTGCAAAATATTTTGTTCTCATGTTTTCTTGTGTGTGCGTTTTTGTGTGGTGAACGGTATATCAATCGGGGTATCACTTTGGGTAAAATGCCACATGGTTTATTTAAATTTTTAATTAAAAACATATAGTTATGAGTGAATTAAAACATATTGTAGAAGTAATGATCTCCGAACAAGAGGTTAAGCAACGTATTGCTGAGTTAGGGCAGCAGATTACAGAACACTATCGTAACAGCGATCGTGAATTAGTGTTGATTGGCTTGTTAAGAGGGTCGTTTATCTTTATGGCAGATCTATGCCGTGAAATTCAGGTTCCCCACGAAGTGGATTTTATGACTGCATCCAGCTATGGCAATGAGATGAGTTCTACCCGCGATGTGAAAATCCTCAAGGATCTGGATGAAGACATTCGTGGTAAAGATGTGCTGATCGTTGAAGATATTATCGACTCAGGCAATACACTGAACAAAATCCGCGAGATTCTGGCGCTGCGTGAGCCTCATTCACTGGCGATTTGTACTTTATTGAACAAACCCTCTCGCCGCGAAGTCGATGTGCCAGTTGAGTGGATGGGTTATTCAATCGAAGATAAATTTGTCGTCGGTTACGGCATTGACTATGCACAGCGTTATCGCCATCTGCCTTATATCGGACATGTCATCTTGCTGGAAGATTAATTTTTGCAATAAGCAAAAATAATCAATTTGGTATATACCAATCCAACTGCAAGATGCGTGTTATATTTCCCCGTGCAACGGGGAAATATAAGGCCTCGCGTCGTCTTGTGGATTGCAGCTTGACGTTTATCGGGTAGAAGCAAATGGCAGCTTTGGGGCTGCCATTTGTTTTTCTAATAATAGATTGCCTTTCGGGTTACTATTTTGTCTGAGATAACTTGGAAATAGCCTGACGGTAATTAAGTTCCAATTTTTCACGGCTGTCAGCGGTAATATCCAGATCATGTAACTCCCCATCCTTCAAACCATATACCCAACCGTGGATCATCACTTTCTGCCCACGTTTCCATGCAGATTGCATAATGGTTGAGTGGCCAAGGTTGTAAACCTGTTCAATGACATTCAATTCACACAGGAGATTCAGCCTGTCGTTAGGCGGTAATTCACCCAGCATGGAACTGTGTTTGTACCACAAATCACGGATATGGAGCAGCCAGTTGTTGATTAAGCCCAATTCAGTGCCATCCACAGCAGCTTCAATGCCACCGCAACCGTAGTGACCACAGATGATGATGTGCTCAACCTGCAAAACATCAACGGCATATTGTACAACAGACAGACAGTTTAAATCGGTATGGATAACAAGGTTAGCGACGTTTCTGTGTACAAAAAGATCGCCAGGGGCTGCATCAATCAGCTTTTCGGCAGGTACTCGGCTATCAGAGCAGCCTATCCACAGAAAATGGGGTTTTTGTGCTTTTGATAATTCTTTGAAGAACAGGGGATTTTCTTCGTTTACGGACTTTGACCACTGTTTGTTCCTGGCAAACAGCTCTTCAATTTTTCTCATCATAACTAATAGCCTAGTAACATTTTTGAGATAGAATCATATACAACATTAATTGAGAATTTAATATTTAATTGAAGTATGTTTTTTTATTGGTCCCCTATTATTGCGAAGAAATAGGGGAAAAATAATGGCATACTTTCTCTCTTGCAGCAGTCAGAATTAGCAAATAATAAAGGTATTTTTTACTTATGGCTTACGCATTGGAATTGACGCAGCTCACGAAAGTCTATGAGAGTGGAGTGAAAGCGCTGCGGGGGATTGATTTGCGTGTAGAAGAAGGTGATTTCTACGCGCTTTTAGGGCCAAATGGCGCCGGGAAATCGACCACGATAGGGATTATTAGTTCCTTGGTTAATAAAAGTGGGGGGACGGTCAGGGTTTTTGGCTACGATATTGATACGGATCTCATTAATGCCAAACGACAGCTTGGCCTTGTTCCACAGGAATTTAATTTCAATCCATTCGAAACAGTGATTCAGATTGTCTTAAACCAGGCGGGATATTATGGCGTTCCACGCAATCTGGCGCAGGAACGGGCTGAAATCTATCTTACTCAATTGGATCTATGGGAAAAGCGCAACGAGCGTGCCATTCGTTTATCTGGCGGTATGAAACGGCGTTTAATGATTGCCCGTGCCTTAATGCATCAGCCGAAGTTGTTAATTCTTGATGAACCTACAGCGGGAGTGGATATCGAACTGCGCCGATCGATGTGGGAATTTTTGAAAGAACTGAATGCGCAGGGAACCACAATCATCTTGACGACTCACTATCTTGAAGAAGCTGAGATGCTGTGCCGTAACATTGGCATTATCCAACATGGTGAGCTGGTGGAAAACACCAGCATGAAAAACCTGCTCAGTCAACTTGAACGTGAAACATTCTTGCTGGATTTATTACCAAAAGAAGCAAAGCCTGTTATTGACGGCTACGATTACCGTCTGATTGATGCAGTCACGCTGGAAGTAGATGTTAAACGTGGGCAGGGATTAAATGATGTTTTCTCCCAGTTAAGTACGCAGGGCATACAAATCAGCAGTATGCGTAATAAAGCGAATCGCCTGGAAGAGCTGTTTGTCGGATTGACCAATAATAGTCAAGGAGAGAGGTAATGATCCAATTATACTGGGTGTCTCTGAAAACCATTTGGATTAAAGAAGTCACCCGCTTTGGGCGTATTTGGGTACAGACATTACTGCCGCCGGTGATCACGATGTCTCTTTATTTCGTTATCTTCGGCAATCTGGTCGGTTCCCGCATTGGCGAAATGGGGGGGGTTGGTTATATGCAGTTTATTGTGCCCGGGTTGATAATGATGTCAGTGATCACCAACTCTTACTCTAACGTTTCTTCGTCTTTCTTTGGCGCTAAGTTCCAGCGCAGCATTGAAGAAGTACTGGTCGCTCCGGTTCCAACCCATATCATTATTGCTGGATTTGTTGGGGGGGGCGTAGCGCGTGGGGTATGCGTTGGCATCCTGGTGACACTGGTTTCCCTATTGTTCGTACCGCTACAGATACATTCATGGGGAATGGTGGTGATCACTTTGCTGGCAACATCAATCTTATTTTCATTGGCGGGGCTATTGAATGCTATTTTTGCGAAAACGTTTGATGATATCAGTATTATTCCAACATTTGTGCTGACCCCGTTAACCTATTTGGGGGGCGTATTCTACTCCCTTACCCTGTTACCTGCTTTCTGGCAGATAGTGTCAAAACTAAATCCCATCGTCTATATGGTCAGTGGCTTCCGTTATGGTTTTCTCGGTATTATGGATGTTTCTCTGGCGATGACGTTAGGTATGCTGGGGCTTTTTATTGCTGGATTCTATCTATTGGCCTGGTATCTGATTGAATCAGGGCGAGGGCTGAGAACTTAATAGCCAAAAAATTTAATACTCCGCCGTTGATTGCGGCGGAGTGACGGTATGCACATATCCCACAATTAAAATCAGTCAGCCAAATCAACTTGCTGATTATCAATCAGCCGGGTTTGCCCTAACCATGCCGCCATTAGAATTACGGCTTTTTTACTTTGTGCCGTTAATGGCATCAGGTTTTCTGCATCACGAATAAATAACTCATCCGGCATAAAGCCTTCTTCCCGCAAATGTGCAGATGCCAGCTCAATGAGTCGTTCAGTATCGCGTTCACCATTTTTCAGCTTTTCTGCCATACATTGCATAACTTTATTCAGCAAAGGCGCAAATTTTTTCTCTTCAGCGGACAGAAGGCTATTACGTGAGCTGAGTGCCAATCCAGTTTTATCACGGACAATCGGCACGGAAACCAAGGTAATATCGTAAGCCATATCTGCAATCATCTTGCGGATAATCTGTAATTGCTGGAAATCTTTTTCGCCGAAATAAACCAGATCGGGCTGGATCAGGTTAAACAATTTGCTGACAACGGTAGTGACGCCACGGAAATGTCCTGGTCGGCTGGCACCTTCAAGAATATGGGAGAGTTCAGGGACTTCGACAAAAGTTTGGTTGCCGTTTAAACCATGTGGGTACATCTCGTTAGCATTAGGGGCGAATATCAACTCGACATTGCGGCGGCTTAGTTTTTCGCAATCTTCCTGCAAGGTTCGAGGATAATTGACCAGATCGTCTTCTCGATCAAATTGCATCGGATTGACGAAGATACTGACGATAACAACGTCAGCCTGTGCTTTGGCAGTATCAACTAACGCCATATGACCATCATGCAGGTTTCCCATCGTAGGGACGAAGGCAATACGTTTGCCCGCCTGACGCCAACGCCGGATTTCTCGGCGTAAAATGGGGATCGTTTCTATGATCAGCATTGCTGTACTCCTTTAATTAATCGTCATGCTGGAGAATATTCAGTTGAACGAGTGTGCCGGGTCGGGATAGGTGCCGCTTTCTACTTGTTCAATGTACAGGCGAATGGCATCCCTCATATTGCCAGTTTCATTGAGGAAGTCTTTAGCAAATTTAGGTGGTTTTGCGGTAATGCCCAAGGCATCATGCATCACCAGAATTTGACCGTCAGTCATATTGCCTGCCCCAATGCCAATAACCGGAATGTCCAGTGCTTCAGTAATACGCTGCGCCAGTGCAGTCGGAACACATTCTAGCACCAAGAGTTGCATACCTGCTTTTTCTAAGGCAATCGCATCGTCAAATAACTTTTGGGCTGAGGCGTCATCGCGTCCCTGAACTTTATAGCCACCGAGGACATTGACGGATTGTGGTGTCAGACCTAAATGACCGCAAACGGGGACGGCTCGTTCGGTCAGCATTTTGACGGTATCACATAGCCAATCTCCGCCTTCAATTTTGACCATATTGGCACCAGAACGCATGAGTGCCGCCGCATTACCAAAACTTTGTTCGGGGGTTGCGTAGCTCATGAAAGGCATATCTGCGATGAGAAAAGCATGAGGGGCACCAGCACGAACACTTCGGGTGTGGTAAGCGATATCTTCAACGGTAACGGGCAGGGTAGAGTCAAATCCCTGTATAGTCATGCCGAGTGAATCACCAATGAGCATGACGTTAATACCTTGTCCGGCGAAAAGGTGGGCGAAACTGGCATCGTAAGCGGTGATGGTTGCAAATTTGCGCTTTTCTTTTTTTAACTGACTGAGATCAGCCAGGGTGGTTGATTTCATCATTCTCTCCTGAATAGTTATACCCTCTATTTTTATAACCAAAGCGTCAGGCCATTTTCTGGCACTTTTTTTAATTGCGCTGTCAGGGTTTCTCCATCGGGAAACACAAGGTCAGGTGCAATTTCTGCAAGTGGATAAAGCATGAATTCACGCTGTTTTAACCCATAGTGGGGAACTGTCAAGCGTTCGGTGTTGATGATGTGATTACCAAACAACATGATATCCAAATCGAGCGTTCTCGGTCCCCAGCGTTCGTCTTTACGAACGCGTCCTTGTTCCCGTTCGATTGCTTGGGTGTGATCAAGCAATGTTTCTGGTGATAACTGCGTTTCCAATGCGACGGCTAGGTTGAGGTAATCTGGTTGATCCTGTGGTCCCATTGGTTTGGTTCGGTAAAAAGAGGATCGAACAATGAAAGTGGTATCAGGGATCTTTTTCAGGGCAGCAAGCGCGTTATTGACTTGCTGCAAAGGTTCGGCCAGATTGCTGCCAATGGCAATATAGACTCGAGTCATATTAACCGTTATTCCTGTGATAGCGAGCGCGTCCAACACGACGGGGGCGTGTCCGGCGGCGAATGGGTTCGTTGCCCAGATCAGATATCATTTCACGCTGTTGTGGTGATGTTGACTGTTGGAATTCAGCCCACCAATGTACCAGTTCTTTCAGGTCATGGCGTGGCTCAATGCTGGCGCGCAATTCCAGTAAGTCATACGCCGCGCGGAACTTCGGATGTTCCATTAACTTATTTGCTCGTTTTCCTTGACGGCGTGGCAAACGAAGCTGGAGTAACCAGATATCGCGCATGGTGGTGGTATAACGTTTCGGGATCGCAATGGAATGACACTGTTCATCAAGAATATCATTCATTGCTAACGCAAAGGCGTCGTAATACTGTAATCCACCTTCCTGTGTCAGCTTTTCCGCATGTTCAATCAAGGGATACCATAGCATGGCCGCAAATAAGAAAGCGGGATTCACTCTTTTGTCACTTTGTAAGCGAAAATCGGTATTTTTCAGCACTTGTACTAACAGCTTTTCCATTGACGAATCACCACGTTGGGTGAAACCCGGTTGAATAAGCGGAAACAATGACTGGAACAGATGATATTCGCGCAGCAGTTTATAAGTCCTGTAACCCTGTCCTGTTTGTAACAGTTTCAGCGATTCTTCGAACAGACGTGCCGCTGGAATATCTTTCAACAGAAATGCCAGGCGCGGGATAGGTTCAGCGGTAGCTGGCTCGACAGTCATATCCAGTTTGCTGGCAAAACGGACAGCCCGCAGCATACGCACGGGGTCTTCCCGGTAGCGCGTTTCGGGATCACCAATCAGGCGAATGATACCTGCGTTCAGATCGGCCATGCCCCCGACGTAATCCCGCAGTGAGAAATCTTCAATGCCATAATAGAGGCTATTGATTGTGAAATCACGACGAACGGCATCTTCTTCTACTGAACCAAAAATATTATCCCGCAGTAACATGCCGCTTTGAGCTTTATGTGACTGGTTCCGGTCATTGCTTTCAATTTGATCATGTGGCCCGCGGAAGGTGGCAACTTCAATCACATCAGGGCCAAACATGATATGGGCAAGGCGAAAGCGACGTCCGACAAGGCGACAGTTACGGAACAGTTGACGAACTTGTTCAGGTGTAGCATTGGTGGCTATATCAAAATCTTTGGGTTTTTTGTGCAGCAGCAGATCACGAACTCCACCACCGACCAGATAAGCTTCAAAACCTGATTTATTTAGGCGATACAGAACTTTCAAGGCATTATCACTGATGTCCTTGCGTGAAATTGGGTGCTGGTCGCGTGGGATCACCGTGATCGGAGAGTCCGAACGTATTGCCTTTACGGGTTTTTTCTTCATTTTGTCGTTTTCGGCATGTGATGAAGATGAATGATTCCCTCTGCTACGTTTACGCAGAGGACTGCTCTCTGTTTGAGCAGAATGGTCAGATACGGTGACTGGCCTTTCACTGACTGCCGGTGCGTCGCGCTTTGTTCTGTGATCGCGGATTAATAAATTACGACAGAAAGTTGCTACTCGGTTAAAAATGGTACACCTCGGTAGTGACTGATCAATTAAAACAAAAACAGCCGCCAATCATAACTTACTGGACATTTTTTGAGAATGCTTACAGTACCAATAGAAAGACTTTATTTAACTTAGTCTATTCACTAGGTTTTTTTTGGCGGAACCGCGTTTATATTCCAACCGACGATAGCTTGCTGTAGCAGTTGATCTGTTGTGAGATCCTGCCAGCCTGCAATAGTGGGCTGATTCAGAAATGATAACGCATCAATAAGCAATGGTCTTGGGTCGCTCAATGGGATCGGCTGGGCATGATTTTGCTTAGAAAGTTTATTTCCCTCTTTATTTAGCACGAGAGGTAAATGCACATAATCTGGTGTTGCAAAATTCAAATGCTGATACAGAGATAGCTGGCGAACCGTGGGATCAATTAAATCAGCTCCTCTGACAATTTCAGTGACACCTTGAGAGTTATCATCAATAACAACGACAAGATTATAGGCAAATAAACCGTCTTTGCGATAAATAATGAAATCTTCCTCAGCCATTTTCGTAGGTACGGTGATATGGCCTTGCAATTTATCGTAAAAACCATAAACCGGATGGCGTTGTTTTAGACGAATGGCAGCATCGTGAGTGGGCAGGTGCAAATGTCGGCAATGACCATGATAAAAGCCGCCTAGTTGTTGAATGTGTTGGCGGGTGCAGGTGCAGTAATAGCTATCACCTTGCTGTTTTAATTGATCGAGGATAGCACGGTAAGCGTCATGGCGCTGGGATTGATAGAGTACCTCACCATCCCAATAAAGCCTATAATGCTCAAGGGATTGCAATATCCGCGTGGCGGCTCCGGGAACTTCCCGTGGGGGATCAATATCATCAATACGCATCAGCCATTTTCCTTGGCAGGCACGGGCTTGCAGATAACTGCCCAATGCAGTCACCAAAGAACCAAAATGGAGATCGCCGGAAGGAGATGGCGCAAAACGGCCAATATATAACGAGGGATGTCTGGATTGATTCATCGTCGATTCAACATAGGGGCATACGGCGCATTTAGCGCCGTACTTAACCCTATTGGTTAGCCAGCCATTTGTTTTTCACGAATTTCGGCCAACGTCTTGCAGTCAATACATAAATCGGCTGTTGGCCGAGCCTCTAAACGGCGGATGCCGATTTCAATCCCACAGGCTTCACAATAGCCAAAGTCTTCTTCTTCGACCTTTTTCAGCGTTTTTTCGATCTTTTTGATCAACTTACGCTCACGATCCCGATTGCGTAATTCAAGACTGAACTCTTCTTCTTGCGCCGCACGGTCAACTGGATCAGGGAAGTTTGCTGCCTCATCTTGCATATGAGATACAGTACGGTCTACTTCATCCCTGAGTTGATTGCGCCATGCTTCCAGAATCAGCTTGAAATGCTTTAACTGGGCATCGTTCATGTATTCTTCGCCTGGCTTTTCCTGGTAAGGTTCTACCCCAGCGATGGCGAGAATGCTCAAGGACGAGGTTTTACGTTTTTGCCCTTCTTGCATATTGCTTCTCCTTACACACGCACTATCAAACGACCCCCCGATAAGAGGGGGAAAAAAAATAGGCCGCTATAAATAGCAGATGACTGCGAGGTTGGCAATTGTTCCTGCCATTAGTTTTGCAATGGTGTGAAGGCAGGCATGTTTACTGCCTAAATATGTTGCAAAACCCCTCTTGTCAGTATGATTTGTTTACAAATTATCCCATTGATACGAAAGGTAATTTGTCACTTATAACCATCCCGTTTTCTGTCATGCTGGCCTTATAACAGATTACTTCGACCCCTGATTGGCATGCTTGTTCCAAAAGAAAAGCATAATCATGGTCAATATGTTTTGCTGCTGCAACCTGGCTGATCCCAGAATGTAAAACAGCAAATAACAAAACAGCCCGCTGGCCTTGTTGTGCTATCAATGATAGCTCACGTAAATGTTTTTGCCCTCGAATTGTGACCGCATCAGGAAAATATCCATAATTTTCTTGTAACAATGTGACTGACTTGACTTCAATATAGCAGCTAACTTTTTGTTTTGATTGTAACAATAAATCTATGCGACTTTTCTCTTTGCCATAGCCAACTTCACGACGCATGTGCTCATATCCAGATAATTCCGAGATAATATTTTTTTCAATAGCTTGACAGGCCAGGGCATTGGCTCTGAGGGTATTGACACAAATCCAGTGACCATCCTGGGTTTGCGTGAGTTCCCAGCTATTGGGGTACTTGCGTTTGGGATTATCGGATGTGGAATACCACACGGTATCCCCTGGCGTGGCACATCCTGTCATGGCACCCGTATTGGCACAATGTATAGTGAGTATTTCTCCTTCTGGCGTGAGGACATCCGCAAGAAAGCGTTTATAACGGCGGATTAAGGTAGCCGGTTTCAGGGGAGGTGAAAATTCCATAAACTTTCCTTCATAACCCGTGGGCGAATGAAATCAAAGGCGCTAATGCTACAATGGCATCCACTGAAAGTTAATTCATTATGGTGATCCTTTGTCATTGCCCATGTGTGATCTATTACCCATTTATGACGTGGTTGGCTCCGTTATTGCTGCATTGCAAACGTCGAAGCAAGTGTTATTACATGCGCCAACGGGCGCTGGAAAATCGACCGGATTGCCATTGGCAATTTTACAGCAGGCGCAGTTGCCGGGGCGCATTATTATGCTGGAACCGCGGCGCATTGCTGCACGGAGTGTGGCTGAACGCCTTGCCGAACAACTCAATGAACCTGTTGGTATGACCATCGGCTACCGGATGCGTTCGGAAACTAAAGTCAGTGTTGCAACACGGATTGAGGTTGTGACCGAAGGGATTTTGACGCGTATGCTGCAACAAGATCCTGAATTGAACGGCATCTCTTTGGTCATTCTTGATGAATTCCATGAACGCAGTTTACAGGCCGATCTTGCATTGGCGCTGCTGCTGGATGTACAGGAAGGGTTGCGCGATGACCTGCGTATCTTGGTGATGTCGGCAACATTGGATAACCAGCGCCTTTCTTCTTTATTACCCGATGCGCCTGTGATTGTGTCAGAGGGGCGTAGTTATCCGGTAATCAGGTCATATCATCCACTTCCTTCTCATCAACCTTTTGAACAATCCGTTGCATCGGCGGTACTGCGTTTATTGCAGCAGGAAGCGGGATCGTTATTGCTGTTTCTGCCCGGTGTCGGTGAAATTCAGCGGGTATTGTCGCAATTGGCCGGTAAGATCAATGACGATACGCTGTTGTGTCCATTGTATGGGGCATTGTCGTTGGCAGAACAACGCAAGGCAATCACACCGGCGCCAGTGGGGATGCGTAAAGTTGTACTCGCTACCAATATTGCAGAAACCAGTTTGACAATTGACGGTATCCGGTTAGTGGTAGACAGCGGACTGGAACGCGCCGGCCGATTTGAACCGAAGAGTGGCCTGACACGCTTAATGACCCAACGCATCAGCCAGGCATCTATGATTCAGCGGGCAGGGCGGGCTGGACGACGAGAGGCAGGTGTCTGTTGGCACTTATTTAGTCAGGATCAGGCAGAAAGAGCCAGAGAGCACAGCGAGCCGGAGATCTTGCATGCAGATCTAAGCGGCCTACAGCTCTCTTTACTACAGTGGGGATGTCGTGACAGTAACCAACTTCATTGGTTGGATAATCCACCACAACCCGCATTGGCGGTTGCAGGTTCCCTGTTGCTGCGCCTTGGGGCGTTGGACGACAACCAGCAACTGACTTCCCGTGGTTGGCAAATGGCGGCATTCGGCAGTGAACCCCGTTTGGCGGCGATATTGTGTTCAGCTCAGGAGAGCGAAGATAAAAAAGGCGAAGGCTGGGCAGCATTGATAACAGCAGCGAAATTGGTCGCCATTCTGGAAGACCCCCCGCGTCGTGGACAGCCTGACCTTCTCTATTGGATGACGACAAATCAGCGTCATTGGCAGCAACGAGCCAATCAGCTGGTCAGGCGTTTTACAAATCAACGGGCGGATAAACCAAGCCATGCTGAAAACCTGAGATTGGATCTTGTGCCTGAACTCCTGGTGCAGGGTTTTCCAGACCGGATCGCCAAAAAACGTGATAATCTTGGCCGTTTTCAGTTAGCCAATGGCTTGGGGGTGGCACTGGAACGTGAAGAGCCGCTGTCGGGAGAGGCTTGGTTAATGACTCCCTCATTACAGCAAGGAAACAGCCATCCTGATGCACGGATTTTGCTTGCCTGCCCGTTGGCGATTGAACAGACCATAAAGCAGCACCCTCTTCTGTTTACTGAGCATACAACCGTGGAGTGGGATGATAATAAAGGTTCGTTACGGGCGTGGAAGCGTTTGCAATGTGGTCGGTTAATTGTTAAAGCACAGCCACTGGCAAAACCTTCGGCGTCGGAATTACAGGAAGCCTTGCTGAATTGGGTCAGGCAGGAAGGGTTGTCGGCATTAAATTGGTCACCGGAAGCGTTGCAGTTGCGCATCCGCCTGCAAAGAGCGACAGAATGGTTACCGGAGGTGGAATGGCCTGCGGTTGATGACGAAGCATTGTTGAACTCCCTTGAACAGTGGTTGCTGCCCGCCTTGGGTGATGTTGATGATTTAAAAGGCTTGCGCCAGATTGAGTTGTCCTCCTGTCTGATGGGATTGCTTGATTGGCAACAGCGGCAAATACTGGATAATGAATTGCCTGCTAATTACACTGTGCCAACGGGTAGCAGGATCACTATCCGGTATTTCCATGATAAGCCTCCTGTACTGTCAGTGAGAATGCAGGAAATGTACGGAGAGCAGCAAAATCCAGCATTGGCGAAAGGACGGGTTTCAGTTGTCATTGAATTGTTATCTCCCGCCCATCGTCCATTACAGATCACGCAAGACCTTGCCGCGTTTTGGCAGGGAACGTATCGTGAAGTGCAAAAAGAGATGAAAGGGCGTTACCCCAAACATTTGTGGCCGGATGATCCTGCCAACACCGCACCGACCAGGTACGTGAAAAAACAGATGTAGTTGTTTGTATTTATCTACCTGTATTTAATAAATAGTTGGAGAATTCGTTATGTCTGATGATGATCGTCAGCCAATCGGACGTAAGGGTAAAAAATCAGAACTTCGTCGTGGGCGAACATCTGATAAACGCAATCAGCGGGATGACTATGATGATGAAAATGATGATGTTGACGACAACGATGAGGATGAAGTCATGACGAAAAAAAGGAAGAGCGCCCGCAGTCCTAAATCCCGCCCGCCTAAAAAAAGAGGGCACTGGTTTTTGTGGTTGCTGCTGAAAATCTTTATTGTACTGGCGGTACTCATTGTCATTTATGGCTTCTATCTGGATAACAAAATCCGCAAGCGTATTGACGGAAAAGTCTGGGATTTACCGGCCGCAGTGTACGGACGGATGGTCAATCTTGAACCCGGTATGAATTATAGCAAGGATGAAATGATCCACTTGCTGGAAGGCATGCAGTACCGAAGCGTGACAAAGATCACCCGTGCAGGGGAATTTGTCGTCAGGGGGAATAGCATAGAGATGCTGCGCCGCCCATTTGATTTCCCTGATGGTAAAGAAGAGCAAATTCAGGCTCGACTGACCTTTGATAATAACCATCTTGCCAGCATTGAAAACATGGAAAACCAGCGGCAGTTTGGTTTTTTCCGTCTTGATCCCAAATTGATCACAATGATGCAATCACCGAATGGTGAACAGCGCCTGTTTGTCCCGCGTTCCGGCTTTCCTGATTTACTGGTTCAGACGTTGCTGGAAACAGAGGATCGTTACTTTTATGAACATGATGGCGTCAGGCCGCTTTCCATTGCCCGTGCGTTTTTGGCTAACCTGACGGCAGGACGTGCGGTTCAGGGGGGAAGTACCCTGACGCAGCAATTAGTGAAAAACCTGTTCCTCTCCAATGCACGTACCTTTAGCCGTAAAGCGAATGAAGCATATATGGCGTTACTGATGGATGCGCGTTATAGCAAGGATCGCATTCTGGAATTGTACTTGAACGAAGTTTTTTTAGGACAAAGTGGTGATGAGCAGATCCATGGTTTTCCATTGGCAAGTCTGTACTATTTTGGTCGCCCGATTGATGAATTGAGTTTGGATCAACAGGCGTTGCTGGTGGGCATGGTCAAGGGGGCCTCGTGGTATAACCCATGGCGTCATCCTAAAACGGCGCTGGAGCGGCGCAATGTGGTTTTGAAAATTCTCCAGAACCGGAACATCATCAATCAGGAACTGTATGATTTACTGAGTGCCCGTCCATTAGGGGTAAAACCGAAAAGCGGGGTGATTACACCACAACCCGCCTTTATGCAATTGGTTCGTCAGGAATTGCAGGGAAAATTGGGCGATAAAGTCAATGATTTGTCAGGGGTAAAGATCTTTACTACCCTCGATCCTGTTTCGCAGGATGCGGCGGAAAAATCCGTTGAAGAGGGCGTTGCTGCCCTGCGAAAAGTACGCAAGATGGATGATCTGGAAGGGGCGATGGTCGTTGTTGACCGTTTCAGCGGTGAGGTTCGCGCTATGGTTGGCGGCTCCCAGCCGCAATATGCTGGATTTAACCGGGCATTGAATGCCCGTCGTTTGATTGGCTCGCTTGCTAAACCTGCTACGTATCTGACGGCACTGAGCCAGCCGGATAAATATCGCCTGAATACCTGGTTGGCGGATGAACCTCTCTCTGTCCCCCAGGCGGGGGGAAAGCCCTGGGAACCGAAGAACTTTAGCCGTACTTTCAGCGGGCGTGTCATGCTGATCGACGCGTTAGCGCGTTCGATGAATGTGCCGACCGTGAATTTAGGGCTGGATGTCGGGTTAGACCGCATTTCCAGCACCTTGATTGCATTGGGTATTCCTGAGAAAGAGATCCAACAGATCCCGGCTATGTTATTGGGCGCGATTAACCTGACGCCAATGGAAATGGCACAAGAATTCCAGACGATTGCCAGTGGGGGTAATCGGGCGAAACTTTCTGCGTTACGCTCCATCATTGCTGAAGATGGTACGGTGATTTACCAGAGCTATCCACAGGCAGAGCGTGTTGTACCGCCACAGGCCGCCTATCTGACGCTATACGGTATGCAGCAGGTTGTGGAGAGAGGTACAGGGCGTTCACTGACAGGGAAATATGGCAAATATCACCTGGCAGGCAAGACCGGAACAACGAATGATCTGCGTGACAGCTGGTTTACAGGCATTGATGGCAAAGAAGTTGCGATTGTCTGGGCTGGGCGTGATAACAATGGGCCGACCAATTTGACCGGAGCGACAGGTGCATTGACGATTTACCGTCGTTATCTGGAAAATGAAACGCCACTGGAACTGAATAACCGTCCACCGGAAGGTATTGTGGATATGTCCGTCAATGAAGATGGCAGTTTCAACTGTGAAGGAAGCGGTATCAGAGTATTACCGGTTTGGACTGATGATCCTCAGAAGTTGTGCCAGCAATCGGCACAACAGCCTATCGAGGAGAATGAAGAAGAAGCGCCTGGCTGGCTACGTGAGATGTTTGGTCAGTGATAAGTTATTGGTAAATCATACACTAAGCAGTACCGTATACTTTAGATAGAAAAAGGGCTTCATTGATGCTCTGATCATCGTCGCTAAGCTAATATCAAAACCACGGATGTCCAAAATGCCCCAAGATGACGACTAAACTTGTAGCGATTCAAAATGATTAGAACGTCTTTACTCGTTATAATACCGGCCTGATTATGGGCCGAAGGCCATTCAAAAACGGATTAAAAGTGGAGTTTCACAATGACAAGTACCCAACAACGAGCCGAACTACAGCGTCAAATTTGGCAAATTGCCAACGATGTGAGAGGTTCAGTTGATGGCTGGGATTTCAAACAGTATGTACTCGGTACGCTGTTTTATCGTTTTATAAGTGAAAACTTTGCAAACTACATGGAAGGCGGTGATGAGAGTATCAACTACGCTGAGCTTTCAGATGATATTATCACTGACGATATTAAAGATGATGCCATTAAAACCAAAGGCTATTTTATTTACCCAAGTCAGCTGTTTGCTAATATTGCCGCAAGTGCTAATAAAAATGAAAATTTAAACAAAGACTTAAATTCCATTTTTGTAGCTATTGAAAGCTCTGCCAGCGGTTACCCATCAGAAGACGAGATCAAAGGGCTTTTTGCTGATTTCGATACCACCAGTAACCGTTTAGGTAATACTGTTAAAGACAAAAATATCCGCTTGGCCGCGGTCTTAAAAGGTGTGGCAGGGCTTAAATTTGGTCACTTCGAAAGTAACAAAATCGATCTGTTTGGTGATGCTTACGAGTTTTTAATCTCTAACTATGCTGCTAATGCGGGTAAATCAGGGGGCGAATTTTTTACACCACAACACGTTTCCAGGCTAATCGCTCAGCTCGCCATGCACGGGCAAAGCAGCGTAAACAAAATCTATGATCCCGCCGCTGGTTCTGGCTCATTGCTATTACAAGCTAAAAAACACTTTGATGACCACATTATCGAAGATGGTTTCTTTGGTCAGGAGATTAACCATACCACCTATAACCTTGCGCGTATGAATATGTTTTTGCACAACATTAACTACGATAAGTTCAATATCGCGCTAGGTAATACCCTGCTAGATCCGCACTTCGGTGATGATAAGCCCTTTGATGCTATCGTCTCTAATCCACCGTATTCGGTGAAATGGATTGGCAATGATGATCCAACACTGATCAACGATGACCGCTTTGCTCCCGCGGGTGTATTAGCGCCGAAGTCCAAAGCCGACTTTGCCTTTGTACTGCACGCATTGAGTTACTTATCCAGCAAAGGCCGCGCGGCGATTGTTTGCTTCCCGGGTATTTTTTACCGTGGTGGGGCTGAGCAAAAAATCCGCCAATATCTGGTAGATAACAACTATGTTGAAACCGTGATCTCATTGGCACCTAACCTGTTTTTTGGCACTACCATTGCTGTCAACATTCTTGTGCTGTCTAAACACAAAACTGATACCACTACTCAATTTATTGATGCCAGCACTCTGTTTAAAAAAGAAACCAATAACAACATACTTACCGATGATCATATCGAACAAATCATGCAGGTGTTTGATAGCAAAGCTGATATTGAACATTTGGCAAAATCAGTCAGTTTTGAAGCCATCGCCGCTAACGATTACAACCTGTCGGTGAATAGCTATGTCGAAGTTAAAGATAACCGCGAAGTAATTGATATTACAAAACTCAATGCTGAATTGAAGACTACCGTTAAAAAAATCGACCAGCTAAGGGCAGATATTGATGCCATTGTTGCTGAGATTGAAGGCACGGAGAGTAAGGCATGAGCAATATGAGTTTTATGGAAAAACTGCTTGATGGTGTTGAGGTGGAATGGATGGCCTTGGGAGAAATTGGTGAGTTAGTTCGTGGTAATGGATTACAAAAAAAAGATTTTACCGAAACCGGTGTGCCGGCAATTCACTATGGACAAATTTATACTTATTACGGTTTTTCTACGACAAAAACTAAATCATTTGTTTCGCCTGAGCTGGCCAAAAAATTAAGGAAGGTTAATACAGGTGATGTTGTAATCACAAACACAAGTGAAAACCTTGAAGACGTTGGTAAGGCTCTGGTTTATCTGGGCGAGCAACAAGCAGTTACCGGTGGGCATGCCACAATTTTCAAACCAAGCCCAATTATCTTAGGGAAATATTTTGCTTATTTCACTCAAACAACCGAATTTGCAAATGAAAAAAGGAAATATGCAAAAGGAGCAAAAGTTATTGATGTTTCTGCATCTGATATGGCGAAAATCCAAATCCCTATTCCATATCCTGAAAAACTAGAAAAATCGCTTGCATTCCAAACCGAAATCGTCTGCATTTTGGACGCCTTTACCGAGCTTACCGCTGAGCTTACCGCTAAGCTTACCGCTGAGCTTACCGCCCGTAAAAAGCAGTACAACTACTATCGTGACCAGTTGTTAAGTTTTGAAGAAGGTGAGGTGGAGTGGAAGACTTTGGGGGAGCTTACAGAGTATTCAAAAACTCGTATTTGCTTTGATAAACTTGATAAATCGAATTACGTGGGAGTTGATAATCTCCTACAAAATTGGGCAGGGAAAAAAGAGTCTAATTATGTGCCAACCGAAGGTAACTTAATAGAGTATCAAAGTGGTGATATTTTAATCGGTAATATTCGCCCCTACTTGAAGAAAATATGGCACGCTGATCGTATCGGTGGCACAAATGGCGATGTACTGGTTATACATCTGACTGATGAAACGATAATACCTAGGTATCTATATCAAATTTTAGCGGATGATAAATTTTTCGACTATAACATGCGGCATTCTAAAGGGGCCAAAATGCCACGCGGTAATAAAACAAAAATAATGGAATATCCAATTCCTATCCCCCCACTTGTCGAACAAGATCGCATTGTGACCATCCTAGATAAATTCGACGCCTTAACCAGCTCCATCAGCGAAGGTTTACCGCGTGAAATTGAATTGCGTCAAAAGCAATATGAATATTATCGCGATCTGCTGTTGAGTTTTCCCAAACCAGAGGTAGAGGCATGATATGAGTAAAACGCTAACGGAAATAGCACAGCAATTAAAAGAGGCCAACAAGAAAGTACAGTTGATCTATGCCTTTAATGGCACGGGTAAAACCCGGCTTTCGCGGGAATTTAAACAGCTGATTGCGCCAAAAATCGATAATGATGAAAGTAATGATAATGATACGGATCACGCTGAGTTATCTCGCAACAAGATTTTATATTACAACGCCTTTACCGAAGACTTGTTTTACTGGGATAACGACTTATCTGAGAATACCGAGCCTAAACTCAAAATCCAGCCGAATTCATTTACAGATTGGGTGCTGAAAGACCAAGGGCAAGACCGAAATATCATTGCTAACTTTCAACGCTATACAGATGAAAAACTAACCCCGCATTTTGGCGAAAATGGTGCAGAGGTCACGTTTTCTTTCGAACGTGGCAATGAAGCACAAACTGAAAATGTTAAAATATCAAAGGGTGAAGAAAGCAACTTTATCTGGAGCGTGTTTTACACACTGATTGAGTAAGTATCACTTTAACTTTTTAAGAAATATATTAGAAAAAACCTCGACATTCCTTGGCTATAAAAAGTGGGGGGATTTATTGCCAAAAACCGATGATGGCAGACCTAACCCTTATGAAACCAGGATTATTAATATCTCTAGTCATTCAAAACATGCAGGTGAAGAGGTCGCGGCGCTTACGGATGATGACAAGCGTGTTTTGCACTATCTGATTAATGAAATTAATACGATGTACCGTTTTCAACAGGCAGAAGACTAGATTAATCGAATTTATAGGTGAAGTATGTACGAATACAAAACTGTTGCTGAATCAAATAACTTTATCGTACTCGATAAATACACTAAAGAATTGCAGCTAAATGAAACCTACCAAAGCGAAGGTGATTTAGAACGGGAATTGATCGACGATTTAGTCAGCCAAGGTTATGAATATGTTACTACCTTAAATACGCCTCAAAATATGCTGGCTAATGTGCGAGAGCAATTACAGATACTGAATAATGTTAATTTTTCAGAAAGTGAGTGGCAACGCTTTGTTGAACAGTACTTAGATAAGCCCAGCGATAGCAGCATAGACAAAACTCGTAAGATTCATAACGATTATATCCACGACTTTGTTTTTGATGATGGGCATATTGAGAACATCTATCTCGTCGATAAGAAAAACATTGTCCGTAATAAAGTACAAATCATTAAGCAATTCAAGCAAACAGGGGCGCAAGCGAATCGATACGATGTAACCATTTTGGTTAATGGCCTGCCATTGGTGCAGGTTGAGCTTAAAAAGCGCGGAGTTGCTATTCGAGAAGCTTTTAACCAAGTGCACCGTTATAGTAAAGAAAGCTTTAATACAGAAAACTCACTGTTTAAATACTTACAGCTTTTTGTGATTTCAAACGGTACAGACACTCGCTATTTTGCCAATACTACCAAGCGTAATAAAAACAGTTTTGACTTCACCATGAATTGGGCTAAATCTGATAATACGCTGATTAAAGACTTAAAAGATTTTACAGCGACATTTTTTCAGAAAAATACCTTGCTGAATGTGTTAATTCATTATTCTGTATTTGATGTTAGCAATACTTTATTAGTGATGCGCCCCTATCAAATAGCGGCTACTGAACGTATTTTGTGGAAAATTAAAAGTGCGTATCAGGCTAAAAATTGGAGTAATACTGAGAGTGGTGGCTACATTTGGCATACTACGGGTTCGGGTAAGACTTTAACCAGTTTCAAAGCGGCACGTTTGGCTACTGAGCTGGATTTTATCGATAAGGTGTTTTTTGTGGTCGATCGTAAAGATCTGGACTACCAGACCATGAAAGAATATCAACGTTTTTCACCTGACAGCGTTAATGGTTCGGAGAGTACCGCAGGGTTAAAACGGAATATTGAAAAAGATGACAATAAAATTATTGTTACTACCATTCAAAAACTGAATAACTTAATAAAAAGTGAAAGCGATTTACCAATATACAATAAGCAAGTCGTGTTTATTTTTGATGAGGCACACCGCAGCCAGTTTGGTGAAGCACAAAAAAATCTAAAGAAGAAATTTAAAAAATATTATCAATTTGGTTTTACGGGTACGCCAATTTTCCCGCAAAATGCTTTGGGTGCAGACACCACCAGTAGTGTATTTGGCCGAGAATTACATTCGTATGTGATTACCGATGCCATTCGTGATGAAAAAGTATTGAAGTTTAAAGTTGATTATAACGATGTAAGACCACAGTTTAAGTCCATTGAAACCGAACAAGACGAAAAAAAGTTAACAGCGGCAGAAAACAAGCAAGCTTTTTTACATCCTGTTCGTATTCGTGAAATTTCCCGGTATATTTTAAATAACTTCAGGCAAAAAACGCATCGTCTCCAAGCCGGTGGCAAAGGCTTTAATGCTATGTTTGCGGTCAGCAGTGTGGATGCTGCAAAAGCTTATTATGAAGCGTTCAAGCATTTACAAAAAGAGACTGATAAAAATAAAACGAACAGAAAACCGCTTAATGTCGCCACTATCTTCTCTTTTGCCGCCAATGAAGAACAAGATGCTATTGGTGAAATCATTGATGAAAGTTTTGAACTCACCGCAATGGACAGCAGTGCTAAAGAATTTTTAAGCGCAGCAATTGATGATTATAATGCAACATTTAAAATGAATTTTGGTGTGGATAGTCAAGGTTTCCAAAACTACTATAAAGATCTTGCTCAGCGAGTGAAAAATCAAGAAGTAGATTTACTGATTGTTGTTGGCATGTTTTTAACGGGATTTGATGCGCCGACGTTGAATACTTTGTTTGTCGATAAAAATCTGCGTTACCACGGCCTAATGCAAGCTTTTTCACGCACCAACCGTATTTATGACGCCACGAAGACCTTTGGTAATATCGTCACTTTCCGTGATTTAGAACAGGCTACGGTTGAGGCTATTACTTTATTTGGCGATAAGAATACCAAAAACATAGTGCTGGAAAAAAGCTATAAAGAATACATGGAAGGCTTTACTGATTTAGTCACCGGTGAAGCACGTCGCGGATTTTTAGAGGTAGTGACGGAGCTACAAAGACGCTTTCCTAATCCTGATGATATTTTTAAAGAGCAAGATAAAAAAGACTTTGCCAAACTATTTGGTGAATATTTGCGTGCGGAGAATGTACTGCAAAACTATGATGAATTTGCAGGATTAAAGGCTCTACAACATGTAGATATCAGTAATCCGGAGGCTGTTGAGGCATTTAAGGCTAAATACTACCTAAGTGATGAAGATATCGCCACGATGCAAGCGATTGAGATGCCGACTGAGCGTACTATTCAAGATTATCGCTCAACCTATAATGATACGCGTGATTGGTTACGCCGTGAAAAGTCGTCTAACGAGAAAGATAAATCTACTATTGACTGGGATGATGTCGTCTTTGAAGTGGACTTGCTCAAATCGCAGGAAATTAATTTAGATTACATTCTTGAGTTGATTTTTGAAAACAATAAAAAGAATAAAAATAAAGCAGAATTAATTGATGAAGTTCGCCGTTTAATTCGTTCGAGCCTTGGCAATCGGGCAAAAGAAAGTCTAATTGTCGATTTCATTAATCAAACTAACTTGGATGAAATTATCGACAAGGCCAGTATCATTGATGAGTTTTTCAAATTTGCTCAAATTGAACAAAAGCGTGAAGCAGAAGAGTTAATTAGATCGGAAAAGTTAAATGAAGATGCTGCTAAGCGCTATATTACGGCATCATTAAAACGAGAATATGCAAGTGAAAATGGTACAGAGCTAAATTCAACGCTACCTAAGTTAAGCCCACTTAACCCGGAATACAGAACGAAAAAGCAGACCGTTTTCCAGAAAATTGCTGCCTTTGTTGAAAAGTTTAAGGGTGTAGGTGGGCAAATATAGATGTATACGCGATAAACTTCAAGTTGCAATCCGCAAGACGACGCGAGGCCTTATATTTCCCCGCTGCGTGGCGGGCTTTGGTGTGAAGACGCCACTGATAACAGAGAATAGTGACGTCTGATATTCGGGAAAGCAGAATATTTATTGCAGTTTTGCAAAACAACGTGCTGCCGCATCAACTGTGCGTTGGATATCTTCATCTGAATGAGCGATGGACATAAAGCCGGCTTCAAACGCAGAAGGGGCCAGATAAATACCGTCATCCAGCATCAAGTGGAAGAACTGCTTGAAACGTTCTACATCGCACTTCATGACATCCTGATAACAGGTAACGCTTTGCGCATCGGTAAAGAAAATACCGAACATACCGCCAATGTGGTTAACAACCAGAGGGATGCCAGCTGCTGATGCTGCATGTTTTAAACCCGCGGCCAGCTTGTCGGTTAGTTCCCCTAAACGCTGATGAACACCAATTTGGGCCACTTCTTTCAGACAAGCCAGACCGGCAGCCATTGCAATTGGGTTACCAGAAAGGGTGCCTGCCTGATAAACAGGGCCAGTGGGTGCCAGTTTTTCCATGATTTCCAGACGGCCACCAAAAGCACCCACAGGCATACCGCCGCCGATAATTTTGCCAAGAGATGTCAAATCTGGCTTAACATCGTAATACTCTTGTGCGCCACCCAGTGCGACACGAAAACCCGTCATCACTTCATCAATAATGAGCAGGGCACCAAATTCATCACACAGCTTACGCAGACCCGGCAGAAATTCTGGTAGCGGTGGAATGCAGTTCATATTACCCGCGACGGGTTCGACGATAATACAGGCGATTTCTTCTGGGTATTTTTCGAAGGCTTCACGGACAGAATTGAGGTCATTGTAAACACACGTCAAGGTGTGTTTAGCGAAATCAGCGGGAACACCTGGCGAGTTGGGCTGACCGATCGTCAGGGCACCTGATCCGGCTTTTACCAGCAAGCAATCAGCATGTCCGTGGTAGCAGCCTTCGAATTTAATGATTTTGTCACGGTGGGTATAACCCCGAGCCAGACGAATGGCGCTCATTGTGGCTTCTGTACCTGAGTTCACCATGCGCACCATATCCATGGAAGGCACCAGTTCAGTAACCAATTTTGCCATTTCCACTTCGGCTGCGGTTGGTGCGCCAAAACTCAAGCCACGCTCTGCGGCCTCAATAACGGCATTGCGGATAGCGGGGTGATTATGTCCGAGAACCATTGGTCCCCATGAGCCGACATAATCGATATAAGCATTGCCATCAACATCATAAAGGTAAGCACCATTCGCACGTTGAATAAAGACGGGGGTTCCACCAACACCGTTAAAAGCACGTACAGGTGAATTGACTCCACCGGGGATCACATGTTTTGCCTGAGAGTAAAGCGTTTCGGACTGGCTCATCAATAAAAGCTCCTGAAAGATAACGGGATACGGGAACGTCATTTTAAAGTACCCCACCAGGGAAGCCAAATCATCATTCTGTTCAAATTCCTCTCTCAGAACGTCAACATGCTCTGGTGCTATTCCTCACAGAGTCTAACCCCTTGACATAGACATTTGCTGTTAGATTGATGAATTATATTTCATTATTATCATCTGTATAGGCGTAAATCTCTATCTAATTCGTAGTCTATTGTACTGTTTAAAAGCTAAATTTTTGTTATGGGAGTATAAATTTCGGACTGAGTATTAGACGAAACAATAAATTTTTTCTAAATTAAACTATTATAGCCTGATGGCCTCCACTATTTTTTTGCTTCAGGCACCTTAGCCGTTTTTTAAACGAAATTCAGGTTATTTAGGGATCCTCTTATGAAGATATACAGACATGCTGTATTCCCAATAACTCTTAGAGTAGCTTTACTGTTTCCGGGTATAAGTGTTTATGCAATAGCGGACTCATCATCATGCGGCTCTTCGAACACGACGTCCATTTCCGGTGATGAGACAGAACCCTGTAATCTGTCAAGTGGTGAAAATCTTACTGTCATTAAAGGTGCATCAATTAATGCCCCTGACCGAACTTGGGCTGAGACAGGTGTCGGGGGTTCTTACAATTGGAATGATGGAAATTCTTTCATCTATGGTCAGACTTCCGTCAATACCAGCCTCAATAATTTTGCAGACAGCTATGAGCTGAGCGCAAAAATTGGGCTAAGGATGAAATGGTAATGCAGTAAAAAGAAAACCGTGGAAATAATTCTCCACGGTGAGCGTTTTCAGTGAGCTTATACAATATGGTATTGAGATCATCTCTACAAGAGATATAAATACGTTATTGTATTCGATTATACCGCCGTTACCCTAATAGGTTCTTCCCAGTGTTGGTTTCCCAGAACTTGGCGTTATTATACTTTCAGCCCACGTGTTATCAAGGTGACTGCTTTCTGAGCAATAAATGGTACATATAAGCTTTCCGTCGCTCGCTTTTTCCCAAGTGACGTAAGTATGCCCAGTATCATCTTGTAGTGTTACTGTATGTATAACCATATCCAGCTAGTACCTGAAAGAAATATGAAACATACCAACCACACTTTTTATTCCTGGAAAATAAAGTGTTTTCGTTGCCATTGTAATACCTCTCTATTGTTGTCCCATGATATATTTTATGCTTCCAACATTACACAATGAGCGTTTATGTGATGCTGATGTGAGGCCATGCTGTCACGCTGAGAACTAATTGATTGTATCCCATTATGCTTTTGTCAAACTCAAAGGCTGCATAATAGCTTCTTCCCAGAATTGGCCCCCCGAATTTGGTATGATAATACTTTCAGCCCAGGTATTATCAATATAATCAGTGTTTGAATTAATAACTAATATACATTCTCCATCTAATCCTACGTATTGAGATATACCTCCACCCCGAGAGTTTATATAGGTGTTGATATTATCATAATCGTGACCATCTTTGAGTGTAAAAGTAAATTCACAACCAGGGTTAGGTTGACTCTGATATAAATACAAAATAGTCCAACCATTTTTTATATCTGGAAGATAAAGTGTTTTTATTGCCATTATTAATCTCTCCTTAATATTGTCCCATGGTGTATTTTATGCTTCCAACATGATTGTTGGCTGTAACCGTTATAGTGCCATATCCTCCCTTCTGACCTTGCAGGTTTATTCTAAATTGTCCGTATTCATTTGTGGTCATTGATTGTATCGTATCGGGGTTTGAAGCAATTTCAGATACATTACTCATGTTTATGGCTGGATCTATCTTATAAGAGATGGGCGCGTTTTTAATTTGTTCAGATGTCTGTTTATCGTTAATCCGAATTGTCAGTATTTCATATTCATCACCGATTGGTTGATATCCGGTTATTGTTAGTATTGCTTCAAGAAATGGTTGCGGAGGATTTGTCTTTTTTGGTGGCTCTGTCTTTTGAATTGTGACGTAGATACTTTCAGATTTAGCTTCATTACTTAGTAAGTCAGTGATGGTATAGTAAATATCATAACTTCCGGGAGGAATAGCAGAAAAAGGTATGGTTATTTGATACGTTGGATCATCAATATTTTCATCTGTGATAAAAAACGGTATTGATGATAGATATGGCGTCAGATGTACAATGATTTTATATCCAACACGAACTTTTTCATTCTTTTTTATTATGACGACCAGTTCATCTTGGCTTAGTTCCGATTCATCAATAATACCATTGCTGCTTTGTGGTAAAGTAAGGGGAACAAGGATGGCGTTCAATATTGTGTTCTTTATAGACATGCTATCACCTTTCTCAAACAATTATCTTCATGGAGGCGACTGCCAAAAAGCAGTAACGATGAGCAGTCACCTATTTTGATTAAGATTCTACACTAACGAGTCTCCTTCTCCTGGTGCTACTGTACCGAAGCTTCTAGTGTAAATTTTCGATTTCTGTTTCTGAGCAAGACGACTGTATTCTATCGTGAGCAATCCCACGGCATAACCATCTGCTCTGTCATACCCCATCAGTTTATCGGGCGTGATGAGAGCCTTATAATAGCCATTTGTTATGTCTGTCGATTGCACAGTTTTAACCATCACAATCGGTAAAGGACGTATTGGTGAGATAGTATCGACGCAGTGTGAGATATAAACTTTAATCGTGATCTTATCACCTGCGGCGATGGTGTGATCTGGATTATTGATATCGGATGGCAACCAAACCTCAAGCCCTTTTGTACCGATGCTGTTGATATTGATTGGATTATGTCTGCCAATAAATAGACCGTATTGGTCATATACTTCTGGAGCAACCAAGGTCCGGTGTCCATCAAAGGAACTTGGACCGTTAATACCGCCATTATCATAATTGATGTAATTAAACTTGGATCTCACTGGCATACCTGTTTGGTCAGTCGTAATAAAGCAGAGATGGTTATCACCCGAATACAGGTCACTGTAAGCGGCCTTAAATTTATAATACCCGTCTTCTTCACCTGTTATTTGCCCGGCAAACAGTTCTGTCTTAAAAACGTTTTCTTTATCGTCCGTCACAAACCCGATGATAAAATCACCAATTTGGGCTGTCTCGTAGCTTGGAACCATGACCGTAAACTCATCCGCTTGATCCGGCCTTGTTAAAGTAGAAGACAAGAGTGTTTCTTCAATGCCCGGTGGCTCCAGACTGCTGGATACATTAGTCGGAACGGTCGTAATAAATATGGTTTGTTTTTGATTGTATTCCTCATCATTGAATATCGTATCAAGCTCAACAAACCCTCGGGTCTGCTGAGTGGCGTATATTTTTAGGTTCACAGCCGCCTTTGATGCTTTTTGTATCAGGTAATAATAATATTGGTTTTCTTGATCAATTTTATAAGGGAAAATTTCATCCATGCCCTCTGTGAATATTCGCAGTGGGGCTGTTGTACGAAGCGGAATATCATAGTTTGAAATTGCCCCCCCTCCCTGCTTTAACATCGGATTGATTGATGCTGAAACGAATGGGTTGGTTCCACATGGAGGTTGCCCTGTTAATTCAACAGGCTTAGCGTCATACAAATAAGCCGCTGCTCCTCTCAGTACACAAGTATCGGGATTCAGATCTGGGTTATTAACAGGGTGATAGGTTGCCTGCCCTTTCGGTTTGCTCGTCGAATCTGCGGTAAATTTGATTTCGTGATCACCGTTGCTGTCGTCAGCTTGAAATATCAGTTGCTGGGAAATTATTCCTCTAGCAATTAAGGGGGGGAATTTCTTTATTAGTGTCACTCCTGGTGGAGTATCGACACTAATATTCACAGTATCCAGAATACCTGGTTCATTGGTTATCAAAACAACCACACTGAATGGTTGCCCTTTGATTATGTTACCGTTTTGGGGAACTACCGTGAGTTGTCCAGCCATTATATTATCCTTTCAAAGTATAAAGTTTACTCTTCACTGAAAACCACATTTTGTGGGTGTGGTCAGCAGCAGATTTTGACTCTTTATCGAAAAATAACAGGAATGACAGTATTTATATTTAGAATTGACTTTATAGAAAATTTAACACCGAATTATTGGAAGGCTATTTTTACTGAAATTGCAAATCAGGTTATATTAAAACAAATAGGAGTCAATATAATTATGTAAATAAAATTAATATATTGAAAGTCTTTAACTACATTCCCTAATAAACTTTTCCTAACAACAAATTTGAGTAAAAAGCAAACAATATACCACCTTGTAGGTATTCCGTTATGATTACTCGCTTTGCAAGGCAGAATGAGAGCATACTTTGATTTATTTTTATCAAAAAAGTACTTAAGTACTCGCGTGATAAGCATCATTCCCTCGTCGAATTGTTGCATTCATGTGGCAAAACTTGAACGAATCAGTCAGGTATTGGATAATCCCGGCTAACATGATCAGAAAGCCTAAAATAACTTTCCGAGAATTTTTACCGGAAAACCGGACTGGAGTAAAAGTATGAGCGATGATGCTGCATTGCCTTTGCAGTTTACTGATGCCGCAGCCAATAAAGTCAAAGTACTGGTTGCTGATGAAGATAACCCGAACCTGCGCTTGCGGGTTTACATTACAGGTGGTGGTTGTAGCGGTTTCCAGTATGGTTTCACTTTCGATGACCAAATTAACGAAGGTGATATGACGATCCAGAAACAAGGGGTTGAATTGGTTGTTGACCCAATGAGCCTGCAATACCTGATAGGCGCTTGCGTGGATTATACCGAAGGGTTGGAAGGTTCCCGTTTTATTGTTGCCAATCCGAATGCAAAAACCACGTGTGGTTGCGGCTCTTCTTTCAGTGTCTAATGGGAAAATTCACTATTGCAATAAATGGCCTCTTATTTAGCAGGCCATTTTGCAAGAGACTGTCATTTTTCCGCTGTATGGGGTTATTTTTTAATTAATTATGCGGATAGTGAATAAGGTTATGGATAACGACGGTCTTATCGCTTGAATTGGCATAAGCATGGTGACAATCGGCATGAAAACGCATGGATTCACCCGCTGAAATTTTATGCCAGATGTCATTAAGACGCAGATCGAGTTCCCCACTGAGTACGATAACATGCTCTATTACCCCGAATTCATGTGGAGAAGATTCACTTGAAGCACCGGGGACTAATTCTATTTTGAACAAATCAATGAAGAGTTCATCATCAAAAGGGATGAGCGGCGTGACACGCATACCTGAGTTGTTTTGCTCAAAGATCGGTAATTGATTAAATCGATATAATTCAGGCTGAGATTGGGGAGCCGCCCCCTCTAAGAAGGTTGAGAAGGCAATATTAAAGCCTGTGGCGATTTTCCACAGTGTCGAAATTGTCGGGCTTGATTGGCCGCGTTCAATTTGCCCAAGCATCGCCTTACTGACTCCCGTCAGTTTAGCCGCCTGACTGAGGCTTAGCCCGAGGGAAGCTCTTAATGATTTAAATTTTTCAGCAATTTTCGATGTGATATCACTCATTGGTGCTTTCTCAAAAAATGGGTACATTATTGAACGTTATAACGGACGATGATATTCTGACCATCGTCCGTTATAACGTCCGGCAAGGTAATGTCATATGTCTAAGCTATCATTTTTCAGGGATTTTTCACCAGCAACACTTATCACTGGGTTTGTTGCGGTATTAGTGGGTTATGCGAGTTCAGTGGCGATAATTCTCCAGGCAGTGGCGGCTATCGGCGTTGAGCCAGCACAAATAGGGGCCTGGCTCAGTATGCTTGGCGTGGGAATGGGGATCACGACAATGGGGTTGTCCCTCTATTATCGCACTCCTATTTTAACGGCCTGGTCAACACCGGGAATTGCATTACTGGCGACAAATTTGCCGGACACATCTGTTAACGAAGCCATCGGTATTTTTATCTTCGCTTCGGCATTAATGTTGATATGCGGTGTCACCGGACTGTTTGCCAGATTAATGAATTACATCCCGCACACTATCGCGGCGGCGATGCTTGCCGGCATATTGCTTCGTTTCGGTTTGGACGCGTTTGCAATGCTACAAGTCAACTTTTGGCTTTGTGGTGCCATGTTACTCGTCTACTTAATTTTCCGCCGCTATTTTCCGTTATACGCCATAATCTCGACGCTGGCGGCTGGATTGGTTATTTGTATTCTTAGCGGCGACTTAACGTTGGCGGGTGAAAATGTAATGTTTTCCATGCCTGAATTTGTGATGCCACAATTTAGCGCAACCACACTGATTGGCGTGGGCATTCCATTTTTTATCGTCACGATGGCGTCACAAAATGCACCCGGGATCGCAACCTTACAGGCGGCGGGATATCCTCCCCGTGCCTCCAAATTACTTATCTGGACGTCATTGATGGCAATGATCCTGGCGCCTTTTGGGGGATTTAGTATTTGTATTGCTGCAATTACAGCAGCTATTTGTATGGGAAGCGATGTCCATCCCGATCCCAATAAGCGATATGTTGCCGCTGTCAGTGCCGGTTTTTTCTATTTGTTGGCTGGCATTTTTGGCGGGGCAATTTTCTATCTGTTTAGCGCATTTCCAGCCCCGTTAATAAAAATTTTGGCCGGATTGGCACTTCTTGGCACTTTTACCAATAGCCTGAATCAAGCGATCAGGGATGATCACACCAGAGATGCGGCAATTATCTGCTTCCTTGTCACCGCTTCGGGCGCCAATGTACTGGGTATCAGTTCAGCATTTTGGGGATTGATTGGCGGGATCATGGCTCACAGTGTGCTAAAAAAACGCACCAAGATAAAAAAATAAACCAGTTAACTGGGACGATTTAACTGCTTACAAAGTTGTTCTGCCGCCCAAATAATCCTTGGTCCCGCACGGCTAAACCAGTCATCATTTAGGGCGATAATAGTGACATTCATTTGTGGTCGCCAAAAATCGGCCACCCGCTGTTTTTGCCCTTCCATTCCACCGATGACAATGACTTCCGGTTTGCGGGTAAGTACTTGCTCACGGTTAACCTGTGGCCACGGAACGGGACTATCAGCGAAAATATTTTTACCGCCACAGACGGAGACAATTTCGCTTTGGATAGTATGGCTTGAGGAAGTAAAAATCGGCTGCATACCAAACTGCAAGAACACAGGCTTAGGGTTCAGGTCGGCATACTTTTGTTTTAATTGGCTGAACTGATCGCGCATATCTGTGGCTGATTTCTTGGCTATATCAGGATGTGGGCTATAGGCAGCCAGTCGTTCCAGTTCTGATGCAATATCTTCGACTTTTTTTACATTCGAATAAAAAATGGGGATACCTAAAGCAGCGAGTTGTTCCAGAGGACGTTGGGGATTACCGCCACGCCATGCCAGAATCAGGTCAGGTTTCAGGGCGATGATCCGTTCAACATTGATGCCTTGCCAATCAGCAACCTGTTCTAACTTTTTAGCGGCTTCGGGATAATCGGAGTAAGCGCTAACTGCGACAAGCTGGTCGCCCAGCCCCGCAGCATATGCCAGCTCTGTCGTTGATGGGGCAAGGCTAATAACACGGGAAGCTGCCGCATAAAGTGGAGCACTGAAACCACACCAAAAGCTGTACAGAAGGAATAAAAATGCCAGCCAAATGGATCGGTGGGAAATTATTTTCAACCATGATTTCATTATCGATGCTCCACTGTAAAGACGCTTTATTGTTTGCTGAGTTCGGTCAGCATCGCATTGACCATCCGCGTTGATTCACGCGCTGCGACAACTAAAAACTCATCAAAACTGATATGGGACTCTTGATCGGCAACGTCAGAAATAGCCCGAACGACAACAAAGGGAATGTGATATTGATGGCAAACATGACCAATGGCTGCCGCTTCCATTTCAACCGCAGCAACTTGCGGGAAGGTAGCCCGAATGCGTGCCAATGGTTCAGAACCATTGATAAAGGCATCACCGCTGCAAACCAGACCACGGACGGCACTCAGGTTGAGGGATTGGATACATTTTTCGGCCAGGGCGATTAACTTGTCGTCAGCAATAAAGGCGGCCGGGCATTGCGCCATTTGTCCCGGTTCATAGCCGAAAGCGGTAAGATCGGCATCATGGTAGCGAACTTCTTCGGAAACCACGATATCTCCGACTTTCAGATTAGGATCAAGGCCACCGGCTGAACCCGTGTTAATCACGATATCGGGCTGGCAATGCTCAATCAACAAGGTGGTGCCAAGTGCGGAGGAAACTTTACCAATACCCGATTTCAATAAGGCAATATCAACGCCATTCAGTTTGCCGGTATAAATTTCGCATCCACCTCGTGACAATGTTTGCAGATCTTCAATCTGGTCACGCAATAAAGTCACTTCTTGTTCCATCGCCCCTATTACACCTATTTTCATTGTGTCATACTCGCTTATTATTAATGGATTGATGCCTTATTAACAGGCCGATTTAATCGGCAAGTGTATCATTGAATGGCTATTTACCGCAGATTCCAATTCTGAATAATCGTTATATTTGGCATGGGGGGATTAATGTCTAAGATTGATTTCAAGCAGAAGTTGAATTACCAACGCAAGTTCAGTAAATCTTCCATTCATCCCGATGATGAAGAGCAAGTGAATCGCCAATTTGAAAGTGATCGTGGGCGGATCATCAACTCAGCCGCTATCCGGCGATTGCAACAGAAAACACAGGTATTTCCACTGGAACGTAATGCGGCGGTACGCAGTCGGCTGACGCATTCGCTCGAAGTACAGCAAATAGGGCGCTATATATCAAAAACGATTATTGCCGAGCTGTCAAAGCAGGGCTTGTTGGAAAAATATGGGTTGAGTGATCGCTTGCTGGCTTTTGAAAGTCTGGTTGAGATGGCTTGTTTGATGCACGATATTGGCAATCCCCCATTTGGTCATTTTGGCGAGGCAGCGATTAAAGATTGGTTCTCCCGCCGATTAGATCCTGACTATTCTCTCCATTCGCCGAAAACGGAGGATCGGCAGGATGCCTGTCAGGTCGCGGCATTACGTCTGACGGGAGAAGAAAAGAAAGATCTATTCCGTCGGCAATTGCGCAGAGATTTATGTCAGTTTGAAGGGAATGCTCAGGCTATCCGTCTGGCACATAATCTGCTGCGCTTGAATCTCACGTATGCCCAGATTGGCTGCATATTGAAATATACCTGTCCGGCCTATCGTCTGGAAGAGATACCGACTGAATTCAGTTACCTGATGAAGAAAATAGGTTACTACTGGTCAGAAGAGAGCTTTATCCGTGAACTGAAAAAAGAACTGGAAATGGGCGATTTTTGTCGCTTCCCGCTGACCTACATTATGGAAGCCGCCGATGATATCTCATATTGCATTGCGGATTTGGATGATGCGGTAGAAAAGGATATTTTTAATGTTGAGCAGTTGGTGGAATACCTGAAAAAAGAGTGGGAAGAAAATGGGGGACACCAGAAAGGTGACCTGTTCGAATCTACCGTGATACAAGCCTATAAGAAAACCACCAATAACGAAGTCCGTCGTAATATCCACGAACAGTTTTTCATGTACTTACGGGTGTTTATCACCGGAAAATTGGTGCCTTATACCGCTAAATTGTTTATTGAACATCTGCCTGAAATCTATACAGGGACATTTAATCACGCCCTGCTGGAAGGAAATGGGGAAGAACACCGTTTATTGAAGACGTTGAAAAATGTCACCCGTAAACGGGTTCTCAATCACCCTGAAGTGGAAGAGCTGGAATTACAAGGATACCAGATTATTACCGGATTGCTGGATGTCTATAAACCTTTGCTGGCACTGCCTCGTCAGGATTTTATGGAATTGAACCAGAATAATTTTCACAAAAAATACTTTATTGAAACGCGCCTGCTGCACAAACTTTCGACCAAGCATCGTTTGGCTTATGGTGAAGCGGTGGAGGGCATTGTTGCCACTGATGAGGCTGAAAAAGATGTGATCGAGTTTTATTATCGGGCACGTCTTATTCAGGACTATATCAGTGGCATGACGGATAATTACGCTTACGAAGAATATCGTAAGTTTATGGTCACAAAGTAACGGGGTAGAGTGGTACGGTATCCGCTTCCCAAAGCGCGAGATGTACCGCAATTATTGCTCTTCCTTGCTACGGGCGTTTTCGTTCGCCACCCGAAGGCGATCCTGACAGGCGAAGGATCATTTTTGTAGAAAAAGACATTAACGGTCAGGCAGGAGAGAGCCAAACCGTTAACGATTCCTGCCAGCCTGATTTTTGCCTGAATGACCGTGCATATTCTGATAATCCCCCTATATTCTGCCAAAACCCGCCCAAAATTGGATTTAATTCGTTAATTAATTTGATTGATTAATCTGTAGAATAAATGTGCTTTGCTGTTCAACTGCGCAGTTTATCTCGCTGATATTCAGCCTAATACCGAAGCCTGATTGATAAAATATAAGTTAAATTCAATGAAAAATAACAAGGAATTGCTGTACCTGCAAGAACGCGCTTACCTGCGAGAGCTGGCTGAGCACATCGCAAAAGCGTCGCCGCATCTGGCTGAATTTCTGGTTTCCTCTCATGACCCCGATATTGTCCGTGTTTTCGACGCCTTTGCGTTTTTGACTGCCAATCTGCGGGATAAGCTGGAGGATGATTTTCCCGAAATTGTTCACGGCATGCTCTCCCGTATCTGGCCGTTAGCCCTGTCGCCTATTCCACCCACGACGATAGTCCAGTTTACGCCTGCGGATGACGAGCATCAGGGCACGGCCGAGATCCCGATCGGTACATCGGTGTCTGCCAGCCTTAACGGGCAGTGGCTCGGCTTTAAAACCTGCCGTCCTTTGCATATTGAACCGTTGATTGTGCAGGAGCGCACCGTCAGAAAAACGGGCACCCACAGTGAAATTATCCTGACACTAGGCCAAACCGGTTCGGCATCGTCTTTCTGGCAAAGTGGTCCGCTGACGTTCTTCCTCGGCACCGACACAGCGCGTGCCGCCCAGCTCAGCCTGTGGCTGGATCAACATATCTGTGATGTCAGCCTGAACACACAGGGCGGGCGGCGAACCATTAAAAGTTTTCCTTATGGCTGGTATGGCCTGCTGGACGAGCCGTTGCTGCCCACCGCCAAAAGTCCCTATTCCGGCCTGCAACCGTTGGTGGAATACTATGCGTTGCCGGCGCTTTATAACTTTGTCACGCTGGATATCAGTAGTCGCTGTGCGCAAGTGCCGCTCAATGACGATGGCACGTTTGAGCTGATTTTGCGGTTCGAGGGCGAATTGCCGCTGGATGATGTCGAGGGGGTATTTTTGTTGGGTTGTGTTCCGGCCATTCATCTGGAAAACCAGACCAGCCCGCCTGTCCGGTTGGAAACCGGTGATCACCGCTATCCGCTGCCATTGGGGGAGTCAGTGTGCTTGTACCGGCTGCGGGAGGTTCAGGTGGTGGTGCAGCCCGAAGACAGCGAGCAGCGTGGCACGCCTTATCACTGGCTGCCGATTGAGCAGTTTGTTCCCGGGCGTTTTTTCGATGACGATGAGCAGCCCGACACGTTTTACTACCAGCTCCAGACTGAATCTGATTTTCTGGGCAGAACCCGCCACCGGCTGTGCTTTTTTGATTTGACCGGCAATCCGGCCCACACTCTGCCGGATATTGCTGTCTCGTGCTCTTTCACCGGCTACCATGAGCAGGCACGGATGCTGGAACAGGGCGCAATTACCGTGACGCCGGAAAGTGCACCGTCTCATCTTGATGTACAAAATATTATTCCTGTGGTGACCGATTATCCGCCCTTGTTACAGGAAAATAACGGCTGGCCGCTGCTCTCCTGTCTCTCCAGCCCGCCGGTGATGTTATTTGCCACTGACAGCCTGAAACAGTTTCTCCGTCTGTTTGACCCGCACCGCGAGACAAACCGTCCGCTGAGTCGCCAGTTCCAGCAACATATTGACGGCATTGTGCAGGTTAAAGAGCGCCTGACCGACCGCTTAAGGCGTGGGCAACCGATTCGTGGGTCTGTGTTGTCGCTCACGCTGGTTCCCGGTTGTTACCGCACGCCCGGTGAGATGTACCGCTTCAGCCGGTTAATCAATCAGGCGATGGCCTGCTTTATCAGCCAGTCCACGTTCGTCATGCTGGAAATTTTCACCCCGGACAACCCTGAAGTACTGTGGCAGTTCTGGCACGTCGATGGATTACGCCCCGCCATGTAAGGCATTCATGTCATAAACGAGAAGGAATAAGGAATAAACATGAAAAGTGGATTACGTTTTACCTGCCGTATCGCGGGTGTGCCGGAAGACACCTTTGCGGTCGGTGATTTTTCTTTGCAAGAGGGATTATCGGAACTGTTTACCCTCAACCTGACGCTGGTCAGGGCCGGTAACGCGAACCCGTTCAGACCACAGACTGAGATTGATTTGGCCTCACTGCTAATGCAGGAAGCGGAGATAAGTATAATTAATTGAATATAAAAGATATATTATATTACCGCCCTTTTATGCCCCTTTTGATGCCCCAAGATTTTTTTGTTTATTTTTTTTCATATCTGACTGATTTTTATTATTTATATCATTAATTGTGTGATTTTCAATCATTTTAAAGAAAAAAAGCCGTGAGGATTAAAAATGGTAAAATTTAGCTACCATTTTACGCTCAGGGCTTGAGATAAAAAATATTCATTTTTACGACATCGATCACAAATTACAGCGGGTTATTCCTGTGGTTTACTGCGAACTTTACGCTCAATCAGTTGACCCTGCTTATCAAAATAACGACTTGGCCAGATTTCTGAGGGATGGATACCAAGATAGTTCGCAATTATCCATTCGCCTTTAGGCCACTGTCTGCTGAGTGCATTTGCGAGTGTAGATGAACTGAGTCCCGTCTCACGGGAGAGGGCCGCTAAGGTTGTACCACGTTTACGTAATGCGGCGATGATATCGGCCTGATGCCAGTCATTTCTAACGTTGTCATTCATTCCTGCTACCCCTTTCCATTCATTAATATTGATGGTGGCGATTCAGACAGGGTT